>NZ_JBEOWS010000273.1:0-13498 GCF_040296125.1 Streptomyces sp. NPDC002265
AATATTTGCCCCCCGGGGGCGTCGGGGCCCTATGGGGGGCAGGGCCGGTAAACGTCCCGGCGGGCCCGGCCGTCATCGGACGGCCGGGCCCGCGTTCCTGGTCACACGCTCGCGGTCACATGGTCAGCACCAGCTTCCCTGTCGTCCGGCCGGTCTCGCCCAGGGCGTGCGCCTCGGCGGCGTCGGCGAGCGGGAACGTTCCCGCGATGGTCGCCCGCAGCCTGCCCTCCTCGACCAGCTCCGCGATCGCCTCCAGCCCGGTGTGGTCCGCGTCCACCAGCATCCGCACCGCCCGCACGCCGAGCCGCTCGGCCTCCTCGGGGAACTCGGACGAGCCCACCGGCAGGATCGAGACCACGATCCCGCCGGGGCGCAGCACGCGCAGCGAACGCACCGAATGGTCGCCGCCGATCGTGTCCAGGACGACGTCGACGTCCTTCACCGTCTCGGCGAAGTCGGTCTCCCGGTAGTCGATCACCTCGTCCGCGCCGAGCCCGCGCAGGAAGTCGTGCTTGCCGGCGCTCGCCGTGCCGATCACGTAGGCACCCCGCGCCTTGGCGATCTGCACGGCCACATGCCCGACGCCGCCCGCTGCCGCGTGGATCAGCACCCGCTGCCCGGGCTGCACGTGCGCGGTCTCCACCAGGGCCTGCCACGCCGTCAGCGAGACCAGCGGCAGCGCGCCGGACTGGACGTGGTCGACCCCGGCGGGCTTGCGGGCGAAGACGCGGGCGGGGGCGGCGACGTACTCGGCGTGCGAGCCGTGGCCGAACGGGTACGGCAGCATGCCGAAGACCTCGTCCCCGGGCGCGAACCGGGCGACTCCGATCCCCACCGCCTCGACCACGCCGGAGACGTCCCAGCCGAGGACGAACGGGGGCGCGCCGAGGAAGGCGGGGTGGGCGCGGTGCTTCCAGTCGGTCGGGTTCAGTCCGGCGGCCCGCACCCGCACCAGGATCTCGTTGGGCCGGGGCTGCGGCCGTGGGACCTCCATCACCTTCAGGACCTCGGGGCCGCCGAGGACGTCCTGGCTGAGCGCGCGCATCGTGGTGTTCGTCGTGCTGTGCATCGTGTTCATGGATTCCAGCGTGCCGGGCGCGGGCCGACCGGGCCATGGCACGATTGCCAACATTCGATACGATCGTGCCATGGCAGAGGTGCAGCAGGTCGTGGTCCTGGCGCTCGACGGCGTCTATCCCTTCGAGCTGGGCATCCCCAGCCGGATCCTCGGCGCGGCCGACGGCCGGTACGAGGTGCTGACCTGCACGGTCGACGGACGTCCGGTGCGCACGAACGCGGACTTCACGGTCACGGCGGAGCACGGGCCCGAGGCGCTGGCCACGGCCGACACGGTGGTGATCCCCCCGGTCACCCCGTCCGCGGGGGCCCTCGCCCTCACCGACGAGGTCCGCGCCGCCCTGGCCCGCATCCGTCCCGACACCCGGATCGTGTCCATCTGCACGGGTGCCTTCGTGCTGGCCGCGGCCGGGCTGCTGGACGGGCGCAGGGCGACCACGCACTGGCAGCTCGCCGATGTCTTCCGCCGCCGGTACCCGCGGGTCGAGCTGGACGCCGATGTGCTCTTCGTCGAGGACGGCCGCATCCTGACCTCGGCCGGAGCGGCCTCCGGCGTCGACGTCTGCCTGCACCTCGTGCGCAGCGACCACGGCAGCGAACTGGCCAACACCGTCGCCCGGCGCTGTGTGGTCCCGCCGTTCCGGGACGGCGGCCAGGCCCAGTACATCGAGCAGCCCGTGCCGGTGGCCGGTTCCACCGGTACGGCCGCCACCCGTGCCTGGGCCCTCGAACGTCTCGACGACCCCCTCGCCCTCGCCGACCTCGCCGCGCACGCCCGGATGAGCCTGCGCACCTTCGCCCGCCGCTTCCACGACGAGGTGGGCCTCAGCCCGGGCCGCTGGCTGATCCAGCAGCGCGTCGCCAGGGCCCGGCACCTGCTGGAGTCCAGCGACCTGTCCGTGGATCAGATCGCGGGCCGGGTCGGCTTCGCCACCGGCGCGTCCCTACGTCAGCACCTGCACGCGGCCATCGGGGTCTCTCCGCAGGCCTACCGGCGGACGTTCCAGACGGCGGCCCGCTGACGGCCTCCGACCGTCCCCGACGGCGCCGGCGTCCGGATTCCGCCCGAAGGACCGGCGCTCGGGCCCGGCCGGCGATCCGTCCGCGGTGTACGTCCGTGCGGCTGTACACCCGACGGCTCGGCGGCCCGGATCCGGTGGGCGGCTGTGTGCCCGTACGGCGGTACGCCCGGCGGGGTGGCGGCCCGGCACCGGTGGGCGCTCGTACGCCCGAAAGTGTGCCGGCGCCCGCCCCGGGGCGGGTGCGTGTGGGGCCGGGCCGCACGGGCGTGGTCAGCGGCTCGTGTGCAGCGCCACCAGCAACTGCCAGACCTGGTCGGAGATCTCGGCGGCGGACGCCTCCAGCAGCCCGTGCAGCCAGTCGCCCAGCACCCCGGTGAACGTGGCGGCGACGGCCGAGGCGACCAGCGGCGCGTCGGCCGCCCCCGCGAGGGCGCGCTCGCGCAGGCTGTAGGCCCGCAGGTCGCGGTGGAGCACCCCGCCGAGCGGACCCGTGCCGCCGGGGCCCAGCAGGGCGCGGTAGAGGGCGGCATGCGGGGTGAGCGAGTCGAAGAACGCGGCGAGCGCGGGCGGTGCGTGCACCGGGTCGGGCTTGCCGCGCCAGGCGTGCAGCGCCTCCACGGCCTCGCGTACGACGTCCGCGCAGGCGTCGACCGCGAGCGCCTCCAGGTCGGCGTAGTGCACGTAGAAGGTGGCCCGGCCGACCCCGGCCCGGCGGACCAGCGCGGCCACCCCGACCTCCGCGAGCGGCCGTTCGGCGCACTCGGCGAGCAGGGCCGCCCGCAGCCGGGCCCGGGTGCGCGCGGCCCGTGGGTCCTCGGGGGCGGTGCGGTTCACCGGGCGGCCAGTACGGCGGCCAGGGCGAGCGCGCCGGGCAGCGCCTGTGCGAACAGGATGCGGCGGTTCGCCGTCGCGGCGCCGTACCCGCCCGCGACCACCACACAGCACAGGAAGAAGATCTGGGCCTGCCGGCCGGCCGGGTCGTCGGCGAGCAGGCCCCACACCAGGCCGGCGGCGAGGAAGCCGTTGTAGAGCCCCTGGTTGGCGGCGAGCGGGGCGGTGGCCCGCGCCAGCTCCGGCGCGAAGCCGTGCAGTGCCCGGCCGGGCTTCTTCTGCCACAGGAACATCTCCAGCACCAGGATGTACCCGTGCAGAACGGCCACCAGGCCGACCAGTACCTTCGCGACGGCTTCCATGTCTACCCCCTCTTGCCCTCTCTTGGACAGGTGTCCACTTTACCTGGACATCTGTCCAAGAAGTCAATTCCGGGGTTCCCGCCGTGACCGTCCTAGTCGGCCGTGTGCACCAGTTCGCCTCCCACGTACGTCCGCCGTACGCGCGCCTCGGCGATCGCCTCCGGCGGTCCCGCGAACGGGTCGCGGTCCAGCACCACCAGGTCCGCGAGCGCGCCCGGGGACACCCGTCCGGTGTCGTCGAGGTGGTTCACGTACGCCGATCCGGCGGTGTACGCCGTCAGCGCCCGGTCCAGACCGATGCGCTCGCCCGGAAGGAAGACCGGGCCGGTGCCGCCGGGCTGGACCCGGTTGACCGCCACATGGATGCCCTGGAGCGGGTCCGGGCTGCTGACCGGCCAGTCGCTGCCCGCCGCGAGCGTGGCGCCGGAGCGCAGCAGCGAGCCGAACGGGTACTGCCACGCGGCCCGTTCGGGCCCGAGGAAGGGGATCGTCAGCTCGTCCATCTGCGGCTCGTGCGCCGCCCACAGCGGCTGGATGTTGGCGCTCGCGCCCAGCCGGGCGAAGCGCGGCACGTCGTCGGGGTGCACGACCTGCAGGTGCGCCAGATGCGGCCGGGTGTCGCTCGGCCCGTTCGCCGCGCGGGCCGCCTCGACCGCGTCCAGGGCGTCGCGCACGGCCCGGTCGCCGAGCGCGTGGAAGTGGCACTGGAAGCCCAGCGCGTCCAGTTCCGTCACGTACGCGGGCAGACGGGCGGCGTCGACGAAGCTGGTGCCCCGGTTGGCCGTGGCGCAGCCGCACCGGTCCAGATACGGGTCCAGCAGCGCGGCGGTGCCGCTCTCGGCGACCCCGTCCAGCATCAGCTTCACACTGCCCGCCCGGAACCGGCCGTGACTCAACTCGGCCCGCCGCTCGACGAGTTCGGGAATCTGCTCGGCGCCGCGCTCGCGGTCCCACCACAGTGCGCCGACCACCCGCGCGGTCAGCGAGCCGTCCCGGGCCGCCGTCCGGTACGCCTCGGACGGGTCGTCCAGACCGAGATACCCCCCGACGAGCGCGTCCTGCCAGGCGGTGATGCCCAGGGCGTGCAGCGCGCGCTGGGCGTGCAGCAGCGCGGCCAGCCGGTCGGCCTGCGTGGACGCCGGCGCGAGCCGCCCGACCAGCTCCATCGCGCCTTCCTGGAGCGTGCCGCTCGGCTCGCCCGAGGCGTCGCGCTCGATCCGCCCGTCGGCCGGGTCGGGGGTGTCCCGGGTGATGCCGGCCAGTGCGAGGGCGCGGCTGTTGACCCAGGCGCCGTGGTGGTCGCGGTTGGGCAGGTACACCGGCCGGTCCGGGACGACCGCGTCGAGGAGCTCCTTCGTGGGCGTACCGCCCTCGAACGCCTCCATCGACCAGCCGCCGCCGAGGATCCACTCCCGCTCCGGATGCGCCAGCGCGTACGCGCGTACGGCGGCCAGGGTGTCGTCGGCGGTCCGCGTCCCGGTGAGGTCGCACTGGGTGAGTTCGAGTCCGGCCGGCACCGGGTGGACGTGCGCGTCCTGGAAGCCGGGCAGCAGCAGCCCGCCGGCCAGGTCGACCACCTCCGTACGGGGCCCGGCGAGTTCGCGCACCCCGGCGTCGCCGACGGCGGTGACGCGGTCGCCGGTCACGGCGACGGTGGTGGCGGTGCGGCCCTCGGGAGTGAGGACGGCGCCACCGGTGAAGAGCAGGTCAGCGTGCATGTTCTCGGTTTCCTCGTACGTCAGGAGGTGGTGGTGAGCAGTCGCGGCGCGTCGGCGTCCGTGCCGTCACCGGTGCGGAAGTAGGGCGAGCGGCGCACCCACTTGGC
Source organism: Streptomyces sp. NPDC002265 (assembly GCF_040296125.1). NCBI lineage: Bacteria > Bacillati > Actinomycetota > Actinomycetes > Kitasatosporales > Streptomycetaceae > Streptomyces > Streptomyces sp. NPDC002265. The sequence continues at coordinate 5,118 of NZ_JBEOWS010000273.1, forward strand.
CCAGACGGCGGCCACCAGGCCGGAGGCCACCATCACCGCGGGCACGAGCAGCAGGAACCACCCGTTGTCCGGGCTGAGTTCGAGATGGTCGGCGGAGGTGTAGAAGGACCAGCACAGGTAGCCGCCCAGACCCAGCAGCGCCGCCGCGCTCAGGCCCGGCAGGACCACCGCGCGCACGCCCTGCCGCCAGTCCTGCCGCAGCAGCCCGCGGAAGCGAACGGCCGCGGCGAGCGCGGTGAGCGCGTACGACAGCGCGACGACGATGCCCACCGCGTTCACCGTCGCCAGGATCATGTCGGCCAGCCGCGGGATGACCAGGGCGAGCCCCGCCACCGCCGTGGCCAGCGCGCCGATCAGCAGGGTGCCGGCCGCCGGGGTCCCGTACCGGGAGCTGACCCTGCCCCACACCGGGCCGAGCGTGCGGTCCCGGCTCATCGCGAACATCCCCCGCGCCGTGGGGATCACCCCGGCCTGGAGCGAGGCGACCGCCGAGAACATCAGGGCCACCAGCGGCAGAGTGGCCAGTGGCTGCGCCGCCAGCCGCTCGCCGAAGTAGGCCAGCCCCTCGGCGCCGTGACCGGCCAGCTCGTCCTGCGACAGCACCCGCTGGAAGGCGACCGAGCCGAGCAGGAACAGCGCCAGCATCGTCCCCAGGGTGATGAACCCGGCGCGCGAGGCGTCCCGCGGTTCGCGCACCTCCTCGTTGACGCTGAAGGCGGCGTCGAAACCCCAGTAGCAGAACACCGACAGGAGCAGCCCCTGGGCCAGCGCCGACGTCGACGGGATCGCGAAGGGATCGAACCAGCTCAGGCTGAAGGGGTGCGGGCCGGTGACGATGCCGTAGCCGCAGAAACCGATCAGCACCACGTACTCGAAGACGAGCAGTCCGCTCTGGAGCCGGGCCGCCGTACGGATGCCGGTGACGGCGGTCAGGGTCACCGCGGCCAGCGCCACGATCCCGACCGCGGTGGTCTGCGCCGTGGAGCCCGGGTCCAGCGTCAGCCCGCCCACCCGGTGCAGTCCGGCCTGCCCGGCCAGCTGGAGCATCGCCGACCCGGTGACCGCGGTCGTGTACGCGAGGAACGCCACCGTGGCCACGATGTTCACCCAGCCGACCATGAAGCCGAGCCACGGCGTCAGCGAACGCCCCACCCACACATAGCCGTTGCCCGCGTTCGGCTCGACGCGGTTCAGCCGGGCGTACGCTCCCGCGATCCCCAGGATCGGCACGAACGCCAGCAGCATGATGGCCGGCAGATGCAGGCCCACCACCCCGGCCGTGACCCCGAGGCCGATGCCGATGGTGGTGGTCGCCGCCGTGCTGGACGCGGCGATCGCGACGCCGTCGAGGACGCCGAGGGACTTGCGCAGCGCGGGCCGCGCGGGAGGGTCGGCGCCGTAGGGCTTGTCGGTCATGGCCAGTACTCCGCTCGCACCGGGGGGCCTGGTCGGCCCCGGTGAACGCACATGAAACTGGCCGGGAACACACCTGGTCAACGGTGTTGTCATAAGAACTCGCCGCCTTGGCCCGGCGGCGGCTCGCCCGGCGGAGATCCGGGTGCGGGAGGGGACTCGGCGGTCACACTTGGAGACGTGTACCCGTCAGTGAGGTACGACGTCCCGCCCGGAGGCCTTCGACGATGACCCCGCCACCCGCACGCCCCGCCAAGCAGCGCAAACAGGACACCCTGCACCGCCTCGAACACGACGTGGACGCCTGGGTCGCCACGGCCGACGAGGCGGGAGGCGCCCCCTACCTGGTCCCCCTCTCCTTCTTCTGGGACGGCGCGACCCTGCTGTTCGCCACCCCGGAAGCCAGCCCCACCGGCCGTAATCTGAGTGCCACGGGCCGGGCGCGGCTCGGTATCGGCCTCACCCGCGACGTGGTGATGGTCGAGGGCCCCGTCCTCACCGTGCCGCCCGCGGAGCTGCCCGAGGAGGACGCCGAGATCTTCGCGGGCAAGACCGGCTTCGACCCCCGGCTGCTCGCCACGCCCTACCTGTACTTCCGGGTGCGCCCCGACCGGGTGCAGGCCTGGCGCGAGGTGAACGAGCTCGACGGACGGGACCTGATGCGCGACGGGGAGTGGCTGATCGCCGACTGAACCGGCCCGGCCGGGACATCCGCCCCGCGCCCGGAAACCCTGCGGCGGCGGCAGGCCACTGCACCTGCTGCCGCCCACGGGGCCGAAGGCGTCTTTTCCGCCGGAACCGGTATGAGCCGTGCCCAGCGGGGCAGTCGGCGAGGATGAGCGGGACCACACCTCGGAACGGACCGAAGCCCCGGAACGGACCCACACCCCGGAGTGCTCCGGACCCGAATGCTCCGGACCCGAGTGCTCCGGACCCGAGTGCTCCGGACCCGAGTGCTCCGGACCGGAGCGCATCGGACCGTGGGGCGCCGGACCGGAAGACGCGGGTCACCGTGCTGGTGGCGCTCGTCGCCAATCTCGTCATCGCGGCCGCCAAGCTCGTCGGCGGCCTCCTCGCGGGCTCGCCCGCGCTGATGTCGGAGGCCGCGCACTCCGTGGCCGACTGCCTGAACGAGGTCTTCCTGCTGGCCGCGCTGCGCCGCAGCCGCCGTCCGGCCGACCGGCGTCACCCCTTCGGCTACGGCAAGGAACGCTACTTCTGGTCGCTTCTCGCGGCCGTCGGGATCTTCGTGATGGGCGGCTGCTTCTCCGTCTTCCAGGGCGTCGAGGCGCTCAGGAACGGTGCCGAGGAGGAGTTCGGCGGCTATGTGGCGGGCCTGGCCGTGCTGGCCGTCGCCTTCCTGGCCGAGGGCGCCTCCCTGCTGCGGGCCCTGCACCAGGTGCGCGCCCAGGGCGGCGCGGCCGGACTGCGCGACCCGGCGCTGCGCACGGTCGTCGCCGAGGACGGCACGGCCGTGCTGGGCGTGACCCTCGCCATGGCCGGCATGGCCCTGCACATGGTCACCGGGCAGGTGGTGTGGGAGGCGGCCGCCTCGATGGCGATCGGTGTGCTGCTGGTCCTCGTCGCCTACGGGCTCGGCCGCGAGGCCCGCGACCAGCTCATCGGGGAGGCGGCCGACCCGGAACTGCTCGGCAGGATCCGGGCCCTGCTGCGGGCGCAGCCCGAGATCGACAGCGTGGAGGCGCTGTTCACGATGAAGACGGGCCTGGACTCGGTCCTGGTGGCCGCCCGGATCGACCTGGTGCCGGGCCTGGACAGCGAGGAGGTCGAGGAGGTCGCGGTGCGCATCAAGGGGTCGGTCGGCCGGGTGTGCCCCGGGGCCGGCGAGATCTTCCTCGACGTGACCGACCGGGGGGCCCGGGAGGCACGGGAAAGCCCCGCCGCGACGGGGGAGCGCGGCGGGGCCTGAGGATCGGGTGCCCGTGGGCCGCCGTCCCATGCCTCCGGGAGCGAAGAAATCCGCTCCGGTTCCGGAAGGCCGTTCAGGGGGCGGTCGGTACCCGCGGGTCAGTACCCGGGGGTCGGTTCCAGGACGAACACCGGGATCTCCCGGGACGTCTTCTCCTGGTACTCGGCGTACGGCGGGTAGGCGGCCACGGCGCGCTGCCACCACGCCGCCTTCTCGTCGCCGGTCACCTCACGGGCGGTCATGTCCTGCTTGGCCGGGCCGTCCTGGAGCTCGACCTGGGGATCGGCCTTCACGTTGTGGTACCAGACCGGGTGCTGCGGCGCCCCGCCCTGAGAGGCGACCACCGCGTAGTGCCCGTCATGCTCGACGCGCATGAGCGGCGTCTTGCGGATCTTGCCGCTCTTCGCGCCCCGCGTGGTCAGCAGGATGACGGGCAGCCCCGTGTCCAGCAGGGTCGTTCCCTTGGTGCCTCCGGAGCTCTCGTACAGCTCCACCTGGTCGCGCACCCACTGCTGCGGGCTGGGTTCGTACTCGCCCTCAAGCGGCATGACATTCGTCCCATCGTCGCGTTGCACGGTCTGCTCGCACCGTCCTTCAACAGAGCAACGCCCGTAAAGCTTCCGGGGTCACACCGGACGGCACCAGATCACCCCTACCCCGGTGACACCAGCATCCGTACCGCCAGCGCCACCATCACCCCGCTGGACGCCAGCGCCGTGGTCAGCCGGCCGCGGTGGCCCGTCAGCGCCCGGCCGAGCAGCGCGCCGCCCCCGGCGAGCAGCAGCTGCCAGCTCGCGGACGCGGCGAAGGCCGCCATGACGAAGACGCCCTGCTCCAGCGGCCGCGCGGTGGCCGCGGCGCCGGCGCCGAGCACGAGCGCGGCGAAGTAGATCACGGTGGTGGGGTTGAGCAGGGTGATGCCGAGCAGCCCCAGATAGGCCCGGGAGGGGCTGGGGGGAGGCGGGTCGGGGCGGGTGGCGAGCCGGTGGCCGCGGTAGCGGCGCAGCGCCGCGACCGTGCCCAGGACCGCCAGTGCGATCAGCACCAGCGCGGAGGCCCAGCGCAACGGCACCAGTACCGGCCGCAGCGCGGCGGCGAGGGCGGAGCCGCCGACCATGGCCAGCAGGGCGTAGAGCCCGTCGGCGCTGGCGACGCCGAGGGCGGCGCAGGCGCCGGTGCGCAGCGAGGTGCGGGCGGTGAGGGAGACGAGGTAGGTGCCGACCGCGCCGACGGGCACGGCGATGCCGTATCCCGCGACCAGGCCGGCCACGAGCGAGGCCGTCACGACAGGACCGGGCCGGGCCTTCCGGAGCGGCCGGGCTGCTGCTGGACGCGCACCGGAGCAGCGGTGGCGGGCGTCGGCGGCAGGGAGGAGATCGTAGGCATGGCGGGATAATGGGGGTGATGAGTCCCCTGTGACAACCGAATTACCAGGTGACCGTGGGCACAGAGCCCCGAGCCTGCCCAGCGGAGCGGTAGGTTCCGGCCAGATTGCCCGATTAGTCGATCTGGCCGAACATCGCGTCGCTCCATAGGTGCCTGGGGCATCTAATGAAGATCGGCACGACGCACCCTTCGTCTGTGAGGTCTCCCATGACGGAACTCTCGGAACCCGTCGCCTTCCCCCAGGACCGGAGCTGTCCCTACCACCCGCCGACGGCCTACGACCCCCTGCGCACCGACCGGCCACTGTCCCGTGTCACCCTCTACGACGGCCGTCAGGCCTGGATCGTCACCGGTCACGGCCTCGCTCGCACCCTGCTCGCCGACCCGCGGCTGTCGACCGACCGCACCCGGCCGGGCTTCCCCATCACCAATGCGCGCTTCGCCGCCATCCGTGAACGCCGTACGGCCCTGCTGGGTGTCGACGACCCCGAGCACCGCACCCAGCGGCGGATGCTGGTGCCCAGCTTCACGGTCAGGCGCGCCGCCGCGCTGCGGCCCGACATCCAGCGGATCGTCGACGAACGGCTCGACGCGATGATCGCGCAGGGACCGCCCGCCGACCTGGTGAGCGCCTTCGCGCTGCCGGTGCCGTCGATGGTGATCTGCGCCCTGCTCGGTGTCCCGTACGCCGACCACGACTTCTTCGAGGAGCAGTCGCGCCGGCTGCTGCGCGGCCCCGACGTCGCCGACGTGCTGGACGCCCGCGCCCGGATGGAGGGCTATCTCGGCGACCTGATCGACCGCAAACGCAAGGAGCCGCCCGGCTCCGGCGTGCTCGACGACCTGATCCACCAGCGGACGGACGAGGGCGAGATCGAGCGCGACGAACTCATCGCGCTCGGCGTCATCCTGCTCGTCGCCGGTCACGAGACCACCGCCAACATGATCTCGCTCGGCACCTTCACCCTGCTCCGGCACCCCGAACGGCTGGCCGAGCTGCGGGCCGACCCCGCGCTGCTGCCCGACGCCGTCGAGGAGCTGATGCGGATGCTGTCGATCGCCGACGGGCTGCTGCGGCAGGCCGTCGAGGACATCGAGGTGGACGGCGTGACGATCCGGGCCGGCGAGGGGGTGCTCTTCTCGACCTCGGTCATCAACCGCGACGAGAGCGCCTACCCCGAACCGGACACCCTGGACTTCGCCCGCTCCGCACGCCATCACATCGCCTTCGGCTTCGGCATCCACCAGTGCCTCGGCCAGAACCTGGCCCGCGCCGAGATGGAGATCGCCCTGCACACCCTCTTCGAGCGGCTGCCCGCACTGCGTCTGGCCGCCCCGGCCGAGGACATCCCCTTCAAACCCGGCGACACGATCCAGGGGATGCTGGAACTCCCCGTGACCTGGTAAGAGGCTCCGGTCATGCGTATCGACATCGACAAGGACGTCTGCATCGGGGCGGGCCAGTGCGCGCTGGCCGCCCCCGGCGTCTTCACCCAGGACGACGACGGCTTCAGCATGCTCCTCCCCGGCCGGGAGGACGGCGCGGGAGACCCGATGGTCAAGGTGGCGGTCAAGGCCTGCCCGGTCGGCGCCATCACCCTGTCGGAACCGTCCGACTGACAGCCCCGCCGCCGGGCCGCTGCGGACCGCGGGTCACGGGACGGTCCGGACGGCAGGTCCCGGCCGGGTCCGACGGGAGAGCGCACGTTCTCCGGCCGTTTCGGTCACTGTGGGAACGTGCGTTCTCGATCTGCCCGCCGACCAGGAGGACTCACGACCCGGCGCGAGGCGTGCACCGGCGACGTGCCCATCGAGGAGCGGGAGCGCCGCATCCCCGGACCGCGCCCCGAGGCCGAACGCGGGCGCACCTTCCCGCTTCAGTAGCCTGCGCGGATGACCGAACAGGACGGGAAGCCCTTCCTCTACGTCGTCGTCTGCGCGGCCGGCATCGCCGTGGACGTCGGCACACTCGTCGTCGCCGCGCAGCAGCGCGGCTGGGAGGTCGGCGTCTTCGCCACGCCCACGGCGGCCGGCAACGGCTTCTTCGACACGGCGGCCGTCGAGGCCGGGACCGGGCGCCCCATACGCTCCGCCTGGCGCAGGCCGGGCGAGGCGCGCCCCTTCCCGCCCCCGGACGCCGTGGCCGTCGCGCCCGCCACCTTCAACACCGTCAACAAGTGGGCGGCCGGGATCGCCGACACCCTCGCCCTGGCCACCCTGAACGAGGTCTGCGGCATGGGCGTCCCGATCGCCGTGCTGCCCTGCGTGGCCGGCACCCTCGCCGGTCACCCGGCCTACCGGAGCAGCCTCGTACGCCTGCGCGAGATGGGTGTGCGCTTCGGGGACCCGTACTCCGGCGAGCCGGGGGCGGACGGCGGACGGCCCGACTTCGGATGGACGCGGGCACTGGACCTGCTGGGGCCCGCCAGACGCTGCCCGGCGGGCTGACCGGCCCTGCCACGCCACCGGCCGCCGCTGGTTCACCGCCGCGGCGGCCGGGCGGCGACGTACGCTCCGTCAGGTACCCCATCCGAAGGCAGGAGCAGCAACCATGCAGTACGTGAAGCTCGGTTCGACGGGTCTGGACGTGTCGCGGATCTGTCTGGGCTGTATGACCTACGGGCTGCCCGACCGTGGTGCGCACGAGTGGACGCTCGACGCGGAGGCCTCACGTCCGCTGATCCGGCAGGCGCTGGACGCCGGGATCAACTTCTTCGACACCGCCAACGTCTACTCCGACGGCACCAGCGAGGAGATCGTCGGCCAGGCGCTGCGCGACTTCGCCCGCCGCGACGAGATCGTGCTCGCCACCAAGGTGCACGGCCGGATGCACACCGGCCCCAACGGCGGCGGCCTGTCCCGCAAGGCGATCATGACCGAGATCGACCACAGCCTCACCCGGCTGGGCACCGACTACGTCGACCTCTACCAGATCCACCGCTGGGACCCGCACACTCCCGTCGAGGAGACGATGGAGGCCCTGCACGATCTGGTGAAGGCGGGCAAGGTCCGCTACATCGGGGCGAGTTCGATGTACGCCTGGCAGTTCTCCAAGGCCCAGTACACGGCCGAGCGGCACGGCTGGACCAAGTTCGTCTCCATGCAGAACCACTACAACCTGCTCTACCGCGAGGAGGAGCGGGAGATGCTGCCGCTCTGCGCGGACCAGGGTGTCGGTGTGCTGCCCTGGAGCCCGCTCGCCCGGGGCCGCCTCACCCGCGACTGGGGCACCGTCACCGGGCGCACCACGAGCGACGCCTTCGGCAGCACCCTCTACCTGGAGAGTGACCGGAGCATCGTCGAGACCGTCACCCGTATCGCCGCGGAGCGCGGGGTGCCGCGCGCCCAGGTCGCCCTCGCCTGGCTGCTGCACCAGGACGCGGTGACCGCGCCCATCGTCGGCGCCGCCAGGCCGCAGCACCTCGACGACGCCGTGGCCGCCGTCGAACTGGAGCTGAGCGACAAGGAGATCGAGCAGCTCCAGGAGCCCTACACCCCGCACCCCGTCGCCGGCCACTGACGGCCGCGCCCGGCCGCCCCGGCCCGGCCGGGGGGGGGGTGGGGGGGGGGCCCGTACAGCACGGGGGGCACGGGGGGGTGGGGGGCGTGAACGACCACACCCAACAACCGCAAATATTATTGTTGATGGGGT
>NZ_JBEOWS010000274.1:0-13391 GCF_040296125.1 Streptomyces sp. NPDC002265
AGGCGACCGCCGAGTGCTTGAAGATGCGGCCGCCGAGCAGGAAGATCTCGGCCCGCGGATGGCCGAGCAGCGCGGCCGCGATCGTCGGGCTGTGGGTGATCACGGTGCAGGCCAGGTCCGGCGGGAGCGCCCGGGCGACGGCGAGGGCGGTGGTGCCGCCGTCCAGGATCAGGGCGCTGTCCGGCCGCACCAGCGCGACGGCCGCCCCGGCGACCTTCCGCTTGCCGTCGGGGGCGACGGTCTGCCGGGCGGCATAGTCCGCCACGGCCGGGGAGACGGGCAGCGCTCCGCCGTAGACCCGCTGACAGAGTCCCTCGGCGGCGAGGTCGCGCAGGTCGCGGCGCACGCTGTCCTCGGAGATGCCCAGGTCGGCGGCGACGTTCTTGGCGACGATCTTGCCATCGCGGGCGAGCAGGCCCAGCAGGTGGTCACGCCGTTCGGCAGCCAGCATCCGCACTTTCTCCTGTTCTTGCACGTTTCTGCATGTAGTGTAGCCCGCCATGACCGACAAGCCGCACCCCGCAGCAGAGCGCGTGAGCGCCCGTCCCGGCATCGACGCCCCCGACCACCGAGGCCGTACCGGTCTCCACCGCGCCGGGCGGGAGCTGGACCGCAACCCCGACGTCGTCGTGCGCGACGTGGAACTCACCTCCCAGGGCTGGCACGTGCTGCGCCGCACCACCTTCGACTACCGGCGCCGCGACGGACGCTGGGTCACCCAGCAGCGCGAGACCTACGACCGCGGCAACGGCTCGGTCGTCCTGCCCTACGACACCGAGCGCGGCCGGGTGCTGCTCACCCGCCAGTTCCGCTACCCGGCGTACGTCAACGACCACCCGGACGGCATGCTCGTCGAGGCCGCTGCCGGGCTGCTCGACGGCGACGACCCGCTCGCGGCCGTCCGGCGCGAGAGCGCCGAGGAACTCGGGGTCACGCTCGGCCCGGTCGCCGCGGTCCTCGACGCGTACATGAGCCCCGGCTCGGTCACCGAACGCCTGCACTTCTTCGCCGCCCCCTACACCCCGGCCGACCGGACCGGAAGCGGCGGCGGACTGGAGGAGGACGGCGAGGACATCGAAGTACTCGAACTGCCCTTCACCGAGGCCCTCGCCATGGTCCGCGACGGACGCATCACCGACGGCAAGACCATCCTGCTCCTGCAATGGGCCGCCCTGGACGGCCCGTTCGCCCCCGCGGAGGCCACCCGCTGACACCGCAAAAGGGAGCGGGGCCGACCCGTCGTCCCGGTCGGCCCCGCTGGTGCGGAACGGCGTGGGTGTCAGCGCACGTCGACATAGACGGCGGTGCCGCCGCTGTCGAAGTGCCTGGAGTCACCGAAGTACTGGATCAGCCACTTGCCGTCGGCGGTGGGCTTGCCCTTGAGGGTGGCCTTGCCGGTCGAACTCGTGGTGCCCGAAGCGACGTACGTCCACTTCGTCGAGCCCTTCTTCTGGAAGAACAGCTCGACGTGCTGCCCCTTGTACGGCCGCCACGTGCGGGACACGTACTCCTGGAGGGTGCCCGTGAAGGTGACGGTGGCCCCCTTCGTGACCTTCGTGGCGGACGCCTTGATCGAGGACACCCGGGTGTCGACACGGCTGAGCCGGACCGGGGTGCTGGTGCTGTCCGCCAGCCGGTCGCTGCCGAGGTGGTGGACCCGGTAGTAGCCGTCGATGTAACCCCACGCGGAGAGCGTGAAGTTGCCGTAGTAGTCGGATTTGCCGGTGGCCAGGCTCTGCCAGCCGGTCCGCCCGTCGGCCGAGTACTCCAGGCGCACGGACTCCCCGTCGGACGCGTCGTCGTTGTACGCGTGCGCCAGCCGGCCGGTCACCTTGACCTGCCCGTTGGCGGCGAGCGACGCCGTCACCTTGCGCAGCACTGACTCGTCGGGCACGACCAGGGAGCCCCTGGCCGCGGTCGCGGAGAGGTACATGTCGGCCGGGACGGCGGACCATCCGTCGACTCCGACGCCCGCGGGCGGGTGGAGCACCGCCGAGAAGTTCCCGGACGCGTCCGTGGTGACGGTGAGTGCCGCACGGTCGTTGCCGTAGGTGCGCAGGCTGATCCGGACCGGGATGTCCGCGAGAGCGGCCGCGTCGGCGCCGCTGCCGGTGCTCACCGTTCCGGTGACGGTCACCGTCTGCCCGGGAAGTACCCGGGTGCGGTCGGCCGTGGCCGTCACGGACGCCTTCGACGGGGAGATCGACGGACGGCCGAACGCGCGCGCGTCGCCGTGCACCTGGTCGTCGGCCACCGTGAACCGGGCTGTGAAACTGGCCCAGTTGGCCATGTCGAGGTCTTCGGTGGTGAAGCGGCCCTCGGCGTCGGTGACCGCCGTGAAGGTGTCGTCCGGCCGCGGCGCGCCGCCGTCGTAGGAGCGGGTCACCTCGACCGTACGGCCTTCGATCGGCACCTGGTCGCCGGAGCCGGGCTCGATGCCGACCAGGCGGTCGGTGGCGCCGAGGCTTCTGCGGTCGTAGGTCGGCAGGCGCGTGAACTCCAGCTTGTTGTCGCCGGCCGTGTCGATCAGCGCGGGCCGGATGGTGAAGTCGAGCGTTCCCGCCGAACTGCGGGTCGTGGTGTGGCCCTGGTCGTCGGTTGCGCTGACGTCGATGGAGTAGGCGCCGAGCTGCGGCATCGTCCCACCGTCCTCGACCAGCTTCAGCGCGGCGTCGGCGGGCAGCCCCCAGGTCGAACCGGTCCTGGTCAGCGCCGGCACCTCGGCGACCACCGTGTCACCGGCCCGCACCCGGGCGGAGACGGAGGTCACGGCGGCGCCCGGGGCGTCCGTCCACGCGGTGACGGTGAAGGTCCCGCGGTTGTCCGCGGTGCGGGCCACGCCGATACCGACCGGACCGGCGTCGTCGGCCGAAGCGGGCACCGTGCTCAGCGCGGTGGCCACCACCGCGATGGCGGCGGCCAGGGCGAAGGATCTGCGCTCAGCGGGCATCGACATACTCCGACTTCGACTCGCTGTAGAAGTGCTTGGAATCCGCGGCGAGGTAGGCGCCCCAGGTGGCGTCCTCGTAGGCCTTGGTCTTGAGGCTGAAGCGTCCCGCGGAGTCGGTGGTCCCCTTGACCACCCAGTACCAGGTGCTCTCGCCCTTGGGCCTGAGGACGAGCACGATCTGTCCGCCCTTGTAGTTCTTCCAGGTGCTGCCGGACTTGTACTGGAGCGTGCCCTTGGCCGTCAGCGAGGCGTTGCGGTACGGCCGGTTGGGCGTCATGTCGAACGACACGATGCGCGTCTCGATCCGACTGCGGCTGAAGGCGGCGGAGTTGACCGGGAGCAGGGTGTAACTCTCGCCGTGCGCCACCCGGTAGTAGCCCGAGGGGCGGCCGAGCGCGCGGATGGTGAACGGGCAGTAGCCCGCGGTGCCGCCCTCGGCCTTGGCCGAGGCGAGGTTCTGCCAGCCGTCGCGGCCGTTCTTGGAGTACTGGAGCGTCACCGTCTGGGCGTTGCAGATCCACTCCGGCTTGAGCCGGCCCGTGACGGTGATCGTGCGGTAGGCGTCCAGGGTCGCGCTGAGGTTGCCGATCTGCCCCGCCCTCGGCACGGTGACCTCGTCGCTGAAGGGGTCGGTGTAGTCCGCCAGGTAGTCGGAGGGCTGCACATAGGTGTAGTGGGTCGTGGTGTGGTCGGCCCTCGCGTCGTACGAGAACGTGCCGTCGGCGCCCGCGGCGGCGCTGCCCATGATGTCGGTGACCGTGTGGTTCCAGGGGTCGGGCGCATGCGTGGTGGTGATGACCGGCGCGTTCGCGAAGGGCACCCAGCCGTTGGGCGTCAGGCGCTGGACGTCGCCGCTGACCTTGAAGGTCTTCCCGGCGTAGACCCGCGCCTTGTCCGCCTCGGCGGTGATCCGGTAGCGCGTCGCCACGGCGTCGAGTTCCGGAATCGCCTCGGCGTCGTCCGGGTCGGTGTCGGCCTGGGGAGCGACCACGGTGGCGGTGCCGCTCAGGAGCGTGCCGCCGGGGGTGACGGGCAGCGTGAAGGCGCCGGACTCGTCGGTGAGGACCGTCTGCGAGATGTCGATCCAGGTCCCGTTCCGGAGCGTGGACCAGGCGATCCTCACCTGGGTGCCGGCCCGGGCCGCGCCGGTCGTGCCGGTCGCCGGGTCGAAGGTGGTGACGGTACCGCTGAGCGTCGCGTCGCGGTGGTCGTAGTCGGTGTACGCGCGGTCGAAGGCGGCCGTGGCCACACCGGTGTGCAGCCGGTACCCGAACAGTCCGGCCCTGCCGTGTTCGGCGCCGCTCCAGTGCTGCACGGTGCCGTCCGCCAGCCGGAAGTCGACGTCGACCGGGTAGTCGCCGTAGGCGGCGTCCCCGGGCAGGCGCAGCGGCTGGTCCGTGCGCCAGCCGTGCTCCCAGCTGAACGACAGCTCGTCCGTCGAGGCGAGCACGGGCACATCCGGCCGGGCGGGGTCGTGGATGCTGATCTTCACCCACAGCGCCTGGCTGTCCGGCAGCGCCACGGACAGCCTGCCGTCGTCACCGGTGGACACACCGGTCACGGTCACCGGGTCGGCGACGGCCGGCACCGCGGCCAGCGCACCGATCGTGAGTCCGGTCGTCAGAAGGAAGGCCGCGCTCCGAAAAACGGCAGCCCGATGTGCGCGCGACATGCGCATGCAGGGACCCCCCACAGGTCAGAAGGATGTTTCGGGCCGATCAAGCCCGAACACCGGAGGGTAACTTACCTGTGTGACAGCTGTGCCGCAGGGGACTTACGGGGGGCACGGAACGCGCCACGGCCCGCGCCACCGCACGCACACCCGCGCTCAGCACGCCGCGCCCGGCCCGGAGGCAGGGTCGGCAAGTGCCGTGCGGCACTCGAGCCAGGCGTCGGCACTCAGCAGATCGCGGACTCGGGTGAACAGGACGAGCAGTTCCGGACCCCATGCGTCGCGGAAGGCGGGATCGACGACGGCGATATCGAGTTCGTTGGCCGCCGACAGTTCGGCGAAGTCCCGGCGCAACTGCGGCCCCGGCACCCGGGTGCGGCCGGTGAACCTGTCGTGGAAATCGGCGTCGGCCCGGTGGAGAGCAGGGTGTGTGGCCTTCCGGTCGCACGACGCGTAGAGGTACACGACGGCCTCTGCCTCCGCGCCGATCAGTCCCGCAAGGTCATGGCGACGGTCCAGCGGCAGCAGCGCCGTGGGAAAACCGTCCGTCCCGTAGAACGCGTGGCACAGACCGGCGAGTTGCAGCGCCGGACGGGCCTGCCACGTCGCCAGCCGCGCCTGCACGCGCCGGAGATGGGCGAGGAGGGTGCCACCGGGATGGGCGATGCCTTCGGCACCGGACTCACGCAGCAGGGCGACAGCCCGGTCGGTCGTGGCGGTGAGATCAGGCACGGTGTCCGGGTCCCTTCGGCGACGGGTGGGTCGGCACCCGCGCGGCGCCTTCGCCGGTCCGGATCCGTACGAAGACACCGGACGGGTTGCCGCCTGGGCCCTGCAAGGATCCTCCGGCACCCCGATACCTCAGTCAATCCTGGGGATTTCTCCACTCACCCCAGGGGTAGCTTGGGTCTCGTGACACTGGACGACCTGCGTGTGTTCGTGGCCGTCTGCCGGGCGGGCAGCCTCAGTGCCGTGGCCCGTGACCTGTCGTGTACGCAGTCCGCGGTGAGCCAGCACGTCAAGCGCCTGGAGCGGGAGACGGGCGTGAGCCTGTTGGAACGTCAGCCGCGTGGGGTCGTTCCCACCGCGGCGGGTCGCATTCTGTGCGATGCCGCCGCCGACGGCATCACCGGGCTGGATCTCGCGTTGCGCCGCCTGGGAGACCTGGTGAACGGCGAGAGCGGTTCCGTACGGATCACGACCGGCGGAACGACCGTCCGGCACTTCATGGCCGAGGCGATCGTCTCCTTCCGCCGGCGGTACCCGAAAGTGAGCCTGGAGTTCAGGACCGAGACCTCCAGCCGGGCCTGCTTCGACGCCCTGCTGGCCGGCAGCCTCGACCTCGCCTGGATCACCGTGGGCGGCCCGGTGCGCGGCATCGAGCAGCGCCCCGTCGTCGATCTGCCGTGGGTGCTCGCCACACGGTCCGACGATCCGCTCGTGGACCGGCAGCACATCGAGGCCTCCGACCTCACGGGCATCCCTCTCGTACGGCTGCCGCCGAACTCCACCTCCGGCGCCCGGCTGGACGCGGCCTTCGCCGAACTGGGCATCCGGACCGGCTCGGACACGAGCGTCGCCGACTGGGACACGGCCCTGCTCCTCGCCGAACTCGGCGTGGGCCACGCCGTCGTACCCGCCGTACCGGGCCTGCCCACACCCGGTGACGGCAGCGCTCTGCGTCTCATCCCCGTTCCGGCGCTGCCACCGCTGTCGGTGGGCTGGGCCGTACGCCGGTGGGACGCCCTCTCCCCGCTCGCGCGGAGCTTCGCCGACGCGGTCGCCGCGGGCTGCGGGGGGTGTGTCCCTCCGCCCGACGGCGAAGCGGCAGGACGGCCGTGACGCCCCGGCGCGGCCCTGGCCCCCCAGGACACCGCGTCGTCGGAGTCCGCCACGTCGAGGACGCCCGCCTGCACCGGGTGACAGGACCTCGCGGCACGGCCCGGTGAGGTCAGGGCGCGGTGGTGTCAGAGCGCGGCCGGTGCCGGATTGCGCGGGCAGACCACGCGCAACTGGCGGACCCGGCCGTCCTGGCGGAGCATGAGCCAGGTCAGGGGCGGCGGACAGTGGTGCAGGCTGCCGTGCCGGGTCGTGACCTTCATCTCCCAGATGTCGATGTCCCGCCCCACGGTCACCCGGTGCAGATGCTGGCGCACCCCGTCCTCCAGGAAGCGGCTCAGCGCCACGGCTCGCATCGAGGCGTGGTGCCGGGCGAGCAGCAGTCCGAGGGCTCCGGTCTCGCCGGCCTGGGCGCGGCGTGTCAGGCGGGCGTCGGTGAGCGGCGTGACAGGCTGCATGGATCGCCCTCGCGGAGTCACGTACGCGGTCCCGCCCGGAAGCTGCCGCAGGGGCTGCTTCCGGGTGGCGCTTTCGGCAGATCGGACCCGGTGCGGCGGATTCCTCAGCCCGTTGCCTGTTTGATCAGCTCGGCCACCTCGTGCGGCTTGGACACGTACACGGCGTGGCTGCCGCCCGTCGTCACCGCGGAGGCTCCGGCGCGCTCGGCCATGAAGTGCTGGGCCGCGGGCGGGATCATGCGATCGGCGGAGGCGATCAGGTAGTGACTCGGCTTGGTGTGCCAGGCGGGACTGGTGACCGTGCCCTCCAGTGCCTCCAGGCCCCAGGGAACCTGGGAGTCCGCGAGGAACCGGGCCTCGTCGGCCGGCAGGTCGCCGGCGAAGGAGGCCGCGAACTTCTCCCGGTCGAGGTGGAGGAACCCGGCCACGGGCGGCAGGATCGGCGGCACGGGAGCTCCCGGCGGCGGGTCGGCGATCAGCGTGTTCACGGACTCGCCCTTGTCTGGCACGAACGCCGCGATGTACACGAGCGCGCTCACGCTCTCGTGGTTCCCGGCTTCCGTGATGACGGCGCCGCCGTAGGAGTGGCCGACGAGCACCGTCGGTCCGTCCTGCGCGTCCAGGACCAGCTGGGTCGCCGCGACGTCCCCTGCGAGGGAGAGCGTCGGGTTCTGCACGATCCGCACGTCGTAGCCGTCGGCGCGCAGCAGGTCGTAGACCCCCTTCCGGCCCGATCCGTCGACGAACCCGCCGTGCACGAGGACGATGTTGCGTGCTTGCACTGGACTGCTCACAGTTCCCGCCTTCCCTGCGAGGGGCGGCGGTCGCCCTGGGGCGACCGCCGAAGGACTTGACGGAAACCGGATGCGAGGCGGGAGATCGAAGTTCGCCCCTTCGGATGTGATGTGCATCACTCCGCAGTGGGAGTGGTGTGACTGCCCGCCGCCGGGCCCTCGGGCGCCGGGTCACCCCACCAGACTGCGGGCGGCTTCGGCGATGTGGCCGGCGGAGATGCCGGCGGCGTCGAGGAGTTCGGCGGTGGTGCCGGAGCCGGGGAGGCTGCGGACGGCGAGGTGGGCGACGGCCGCGTGGACGCCCGCGGCGTTGAGGGCGGACAGCACGGCCTCGCCGATGCCGCCCTCGGGGTGGTGGTCCTCGGCGACGACGAGGGAGCCGGTCTCGCGCGCGGCGCGGGCCAGGGTGTCGGTGTCGACGGGCTTGACGGAGTAGAGGTCGACGACGCGGGCGGTGACGCCGTCGGCGGCGAGCCGGTCGGCGGCGGCGAGGCACTCGTGCAGGGTGACGCCGGCGCCGATCAGGGTGACCTGGTCGTCGGCGCTGTGGCGCAGGGTCTTGGAGCCGCCGACGGGGAAGGTCTCGTCGGCGTCGTAGAGGACGGGGTAGGCGCCGCGGGTGGTGCGCAGGTAGGAGATGCCGTCGAGGCCGGCCATGGTGACGGTGAGCGCGGCGGACGAGGTGGCGTCGCTCGGGTAGAGGACGGTGGAGCCGAGGACGGCGCGCATCATGGCCAGGTCCTCGACGCCCATCTGGGAGGGGCCGTCGGCGCCGATCTCGACACCGGAGTGGGTGCCGCACAGGGCCATGGTGACCTGGGAGACGGCGGCCATGCGGATGAAGTCGTGGGCACGGGTGAGGAAGGCGGCGAACGTGGTGGCGTAGGGGCGGTAGCCGCACACGGCCATGCCGACGGCGCTGGCGATCATCTGCTGTTCGGCGATGTAGGTCTGGAAGTACCGCTCCGGGTGCGCCTTCTGGAAGTCCTCGGCGTGCGTGGAGTTGCCGACCTCGGCGTCCAGCGCGACCACGTCGGGGCGGTTGCCGACGGCGGCGAGGGCCTTGCCGAAGGCGACCCGGGTGGCGACGCTCTCGCCGACTTTGAAGCGGGGCAGCTCGATGCGCCCGGCGGCCGGTGCGGGGGCGGGGCGGGCCTGCGGCGGCTGGGGGCCGCGTACGCGCAGGTCGCGTCGGCCGCCGAGCTCGGCGACGGCTCGTTCGGCCATGTCCTTCGGCAGGGGCTTGCCGTGCCAGCCGTTCTTGTCGGCCACCTCGCTGACGCCCCGGCCCTTGACGGTGCGGGCGACGACGACGGTGGGGGCTTCGCGGTCGTCGTCGGCGGCGGTCAGGGCCTTGTCGACGGCGTCGAGGTCGTGGCCGTCGACGACCAGGGTGCGGCAGCCGAACGCCTCGACGCGGCGGGCGTAGGCGTGGGTGTCCCATTCGAGTTCGGTGGGACCGCTCTGGCCGAGGCGGTTGACGTCGATGATCGCGGTGAAGTTGCCCAGCCGGTGGCGGCCCGCCTTGTCCAGGGCCTCCCAGACGGAGCCCTCCGTCATCTCGCTGTCGCCGCACAGGACCCACACCCGGGAGTCGACCTTGCTCAGGTCGCGGCAGGCCAGGGCGATGCCGACGGCGTAGGCGATGCCCTGGCCGAGCGAGCCGGTGGCCAGGTCGACCCAGGGCAGGACGGGGGTGGGGTGGCCCTGGAGGCGGTGGCCGAAGCGGCGGTAGGTCGTCATCAGCTCGTCGTCGTCGACGACTCCGGCGGCCTTGAACATCGCGTAGAGCAGGGGAGAGGCGTGGCCCTTGGAGAAGATCAGGTGGTCGCCGGCCCGGTTGTCGGGGGCGTCCCAGTCGTAGCGCAGATGGCGGGTCATGAGCACGGCCATCAGATCGGCCGCGGACAGACTGGAGGTGGGGTGTCCGGATCCGGCGGAGGTGCTGGCGCGGACGGAGTCCACGCGGAGCTGCTGGGCGAGCTCGAAGATCTGTGACAGATCGCTGTCGGGGCCGAGGGTGGTGGTCATGGCGGTGCCTTTCTCGAGCGGACGACGCGTTAGGGGTTCCCTCGTTCGAGGCGGCCGATCGCTCCGGGGCAGGTTTTCCCCCTTCGGCGGTGCAGGACCTCGGGCGGCGCGTCCCGGGCCGCCCCGGCCCGAACCGGTCCGCCGCCGTCGGCCGGTCCTCGCGGCCCGGCATTTATCTCCTGCCGGGCAATATGATTATATGGATGAAATTG
This sequence comes from Streptomyces sp. NPDC002265, assembly GCF_040296125.1. Classification (NCBI taxonomy): domain Bacteria; kingdom Bacillati; phylum Actinomycetota; class Actinomycetes; order Kitasatosporales; family Streptomycetaceae; genus Streptomyces; species Streptomyces sp. NPDC002265. Next base: position 9,957 of record NZ_JBEOWS010000274.1, read on the forward strand.
ACGGGCCGGCGGAAAGCGGAATGGCCGCCGTAGGCTGCCTGGATTCGGCCATGGCCGCTGTTTCAGCCTAATTTTCTGTTCCGCCGCGCCCGGAGATTGGCTGATGGCGGAAGTGGGAACGGCGCGCGCCGCCGTGACGGTATAAAAGAACTGCTGGGAGAGTTGGGGTCGACGGGTCGCCGCGGCTCTCTTGAATCTGTATCATCAATGCTTGATTGAGGGCGAATCAATTCGGTCCGTTTGTGCTTTACCGGTGCAGACGGCGAAGTCCTCGAACGGGTGGGGTATTTCTGCGCGGGGCGCTCGCACGCCAAATATTTGCGCCGGACTGTGCCGTCTATAACGGCGATAACACCCTGCGCTCGCTGGACCGAGTGAATGCGGCAGACGGGTGTTGTGCATTTCTTCGGGCTGAAGGCATATTCGTCTCAGCGGTTCTCACCGTTGGGAGGGACACGCATGACGAGCCACGCAACCGAAGTCGACCTCGAAAGTCTGCTCCGCCGGGCGTTACAGGCCACCGGTACGGAGGCGCGTTGGACGACCGACGCGGACGAGATGTGGTGCCGCCTCACCTGCCGGTCCGGAATTCAACGCCGGCAAGGCTGGAAACTGCATGTTTCCGCGACGGCCGCTTCCGCACCGGAAGTCCTTGTGAGGGCCCTGGATGTACTGCTGCGCGAAGACGCGGCATTCAAGTTCGTACGATCGCTCGAACAGGTCAGCGCGCTCAACTCCCGGGCCACACCGCGGGGCAGTTCCGGCAAGTTCATCACCGTATACCCGCCCTCCGACAGCGCCGCGGCCCGCATCGCGATGGAGCTGCACAGGGCCACGGCCGGACTGGCCGGCCCCCGGATCCTGTCCGACCAGCCGTACGCCCCGCGAAGTCTGGTGCACTACCGCTACGGCGCCTTCGTCGGCCGGCGGCGGCTGTCGGACGAGGGTCTGCTGGTGTGGTTCATCGAGGACCCCGACGGCAATCCCGTGGAGGACAAGCGCACCGGCCAGTACGCGCCACCCCCTTGGGCGGTCAGCCCCTTCCCCGCCTCGGTACCCCTTCCCCCGCAACAGGAGAAGGCGGCGAGCAAGCCCGTACTGCTCGGCGGCCGGTTCTCGGTGCGGGAAGCGATCCGGCACACCAACAAGGGCGGCGTCTACCGGGGCACCGACGTCACCACCGGCGCACCCGTGGTCATCAAGGAGGCCCGGCCGCACGTCGAGGGCGACAGGTCCGGCTCCGACGTCCGCGACTGGCTGCGGACCGAGGCCAGGACGCTGGAGAAGCTCAAAGACACAGGACTGGCACCGGAGTTGCTCGCGACGTTCGAGACGGGCGGGCACCTGTTCCTCGCCCTGGAGGAAGTACCGGGCGTACCCCTGCGCAACTGGGTCGCCGAGCGCTTCCGCGACGTCGGCAGCGAGCGATACCGGACGGAGGCGCTCGACCAGATCGCACGCCTGGTGGACCTGGTCGCGGCGGCCCATGCCTGCGGCTGCGTACTGAGGGACTTCACGCCGGCCAACGTCATGGTCCGCCCCGACGGGGAACTGCGCCTCATCGACCTGGAGCTCGCCGTCCTGGAGGACGACATCGCGCTCCCGACCCAGGTGGGGACCCCCGGCTTCAGCGCCCCCGAGCGCCTGGTGGATGCTCCCGTCTCCCCGACGGCCGACTACTACAGTCTCGGCGCCACCGTGTGCTTCGTGCTCGCCGGAAAGGTACCGAACCTGCTCCCCGAGGAACCGGCCGGCAGGTCCGAGCAAGAGCGGTTCGCCGACTGGCTGGACGCCTGCGCCGGAACGCTCGGCCTGCCGGAGGGCCTGCGGGAGATGATCCTCGGGCTGATGAAGGACGATCCCGGCGAGCGCTGGGACCCGGACAGGGCGCGTACGGCTCTTCGCGCGGCGGACCCGTCGTGGACCGCGCGACCCACCGCCGCACCGGCACGCACAGTCGAGCCGGACGACACGACACAGGTCGTGGTCACCGGGATGGTGAACCACCTCGTCGAGTCGATGACCCCGGCCGACTCGGGGCGTCTGTGGCCCGTGTCCACCCTGGCCGGCGAGACCGACCCCTGCACCGTGCAGCAAGGTGCGGCCGGTGTACTGGCGGTCCTGACCCGGTACTTCGAGCTCACCGGCGACCCGCGCCTGCCGGACCTGCTCCGTACCGCGGGCAACTGGATCGTCGCCCGTACCGACACCAGCTCCATCCGGCCGGGACTGCACTTCGGCGGCCGCGGAATCGCCTGGGCGCTGTACGACGCCGGACGGGCCGTCGACGACCGCGCGCTCACCGACCACGCGCTGAACCTGGCGCTGGCCCCGCTGGAGCGGACGCCCAGTTACGACATCACCCACGGCTGCGCCGGCAGCGGCCTGGCCGCCGCCCATCTGTGGCACCGCAGCGGTGACCCACGCCTGGCCGAGCTGGTCGTCGACGCGGCCGACCGGCTGACCGCCGCCGCACGGCCCGAACGGTCCGGAGTGAGCTGGCCCGTCCCCGCGGAAGCCGTGTCCAAGGAGGCCGGCAAACGGTATCTGGGCTTCGCGCACGGAACATCCGGCATCGGCTGCTTCCTCCTTGCCGCCGCGGCTGTCTCCCACCGCGTGGAACACATGGAGCTGGCCGTGGCGGCGGGGGAGCACCTGGTGGCCAACGCCGTGATGGTCGGTCAGACGGCCCAGTGGCCGGCCCAGGCCACGGACGTGCCCACGGCCCCCTACTGGTGTCACGGCTCGGCGGGCATCGGTTCCTTCCTGGTCCGGCTCTGGCAGCAGACCGGGGACAAACGCTTCCTCGACCTCGCCCGCGGAGCCGCACACGCCGTCGTGGAACGTGCCTCCCGCGCCGCCGTGGCCCAGTGCCACGGACTGGCCGGCAACGGCGACTTCCTTCTCGACATGGCCGAGGTCACCGGGGATCCCGCCTACCGGTCGATGGCCGAGGACGTGGCCCGCCTCATCGTCTGCGAACGGGCCCACCGCGACAGCCACGTCGTCTTCCCCAACGAGTACGGGGACGTCTCGACGAGCTGGAGCGACGGATCCGCAGGGATCCTGGCGTTCCTCCTGAGGACGCGCCACACGGACTCCCGGCACTGGATGGCTCAGGTGCCGGGCTGAACGACAGGTAAATCCTCCTGTCGTAACCGCTCACAGAAGGAGAATGTCATGGAGAACCAGGCCCTCGAGCTGCTGGCCCACCTGCACGCCCTTCCGGAGACCGACCCGGTCGGCGTCGACGGAGCGCAGTTCAGCGGCACGTGCGCGTGCGTCGGCCTGCTGACGCTGCTCAACACCGTCTGCATCGGCGTCAGCTGCGCCTAGTCGAAATCCTCCGGCCGGTGGCCGCCCTCGGACCAGGTGGCCCGGACCCTTGGGGGCGACCATGCATACGTCCACGTTCGTCGGCGGCTTAATGAAGCC
>NZ_JBEOWS010000275.1:0-13349 GCF_040296125.1 Streptomyces sp. NPDC002265
AACCCCCCCTCCCCCCTAAAAGCCTTTTTTTGGGTTGGGGTTGTTGTTTTCCGTGGTGCTCTCGGGGGGGGGGGGGCGCCCGGGGCCCGGCCATGTCCGTCCCGGGGCGCACCCGTCACCCGTCACCCACCCCGTGTCACGGGAACAGGGTGACCTTCGACGGAACCGTGTCCGTCCCCGACGTCGGCGCGCCGGTGCTGTTGACCACGTGGGCGTACTGTCCCTTGCCGCCCAGCGAGATCACCAGCAGGTCGTGCATCTTGATGCCGCTCTTGACCGGCACCTGGAAGCCGTGGGCCTGCACGATCGTGGAGTCGGTCGTGAAGTTGCAGTAGCTGCCCAGCCCCCAGGCCTCGTGCTCGTTCACGGTGTCGGCGACCCTGTAGGCCGCGTATCCGACGATGCCGTCGTGGGTGACGGCGGCGGCGTTCGGCACGTCGTACGCCTTCTCGTTCTGGAAGAAGATCGTCCGGCCGCGCTCGCCGCTCCACAGCACGTCGTACTTGTTGAAGTGCTCGACGAACAGGCCGGTGGCCAGCACGTCGTCGCCGTTGACCTTCAGACCGTAGTCGGCCCGGTTGGTGTCCCAGCCGACGCCGTCCCCGTGGTCGGCGCGCCACAGCCAGGTGTGGTCGATGATGGCGTCGTCGCTGTTGACCACCACGGAGTTGGTGGCCAGCCCGGGACCCGCCCCGCCGATCCGGACGAACACGTCCTGCATGGTCGTGGGGTTGGCGGAGTGGTCGGCGCTCGATCCGGCCGGGCCGATCTGGAGCAGGGTGTCGGAGTTGACCGAGCCGGCGTCGATCAGGAACCCGGCCAGCCGGACGCCGTCGACGTCCGCGACGTGCATCGCGTCGACGCCGTTGTCGGGCACCAGGGTGGCCAGACCGAGACCGAGCACCACCGTGTTCGCGCGGGTCACCTCGATCGTCCGGTCGAGGTGGTAGACCCCCGGCGTGAACAGCAGGTTGAGGCCCTGGGCGAGCGCCGCGTTGATGGTCTCGGCGGTCGCACCGGCCTTGACGACGTAGAACTGGCTGAGCGGGAGCGAGGTGCCGCCCGTGTTGGCCGGCCAGGAGACCCCGCGCGCGTTGGTGCGCTTGGCGGGCACGAACACCTTGTAGTCACTGCCGTCGAGGTACAGGAACGGCTTCTCCCGCGAGACCGGGGTGTTGTCCAGCGTGGTGTACGGGCCGCTGTCGAAGTTCGTGGCCGGGGCGCCCTGGACACCGGTGAAGGTCATGTTCCAGACGCCGTTGGTCCAGCCGCCGACCGAGCTGTCCCGGGTGTACCACTGCTGCTGCGAGTACGGGCCGACGGTGCCGTCGATCTTCGAGTCTGCGATGTAGCCGCCGGAGGCCCAGCCGTAGCCGTTCGGGGCGAGGTTGAGGCCGCCCTGGACGTGGATGCGGCGGAACGGCGCGGCCTGCGCGACGGCCCAGCGGTCGTCGCCGCTGACGGGCCTGAGCGCGAGGTTCTCCGCCGAACGCCAGAAGTTCTGCGTGGCGTTGCCGTTGAACCAGCCCGCGTCGACGGTGATGTCGCCGTTGATCTGGGTGTCGTCGGGGTTGAGGCCGAGTCCGGAGATCGAGGTGTAGAAGCCGAGCTGGGCGTTGATGCCGTTGTACGTCCCCGGCTTGAGCAGGAACTGGTAGCGGCCGCTGCCGAACTGGTTGGACTCCTGCTGGGCGAAGACCTGGTCGAACTTCTGCTGGAGGTTGGGCGTCGAGGGGTCCACGACGATCACGTTCGGGCCCAGGTCGCCGCCGCCCTGGACGGGCGGGACGCTGCCGGAGCCGGTGTGCACGGCGACCTCCCACAGCGAGTAGCCGTACGGGGTCGCGCGGACCGTCCCGTTGACGCGGAGGTAGCGGCCCGAGCCGCTGACGTCGTAGGAGGCCGAGCCGCCCGTCGCGCCGGTCACGCTCTTGAGGGTGGTCCAGGTCTGCCCGTCCGTGGAGGCCTGGAGCTGGAACTCCTTGGCGTAGGCGGCCTCCCAGGTCAGATCGACCTTGCACAGGCTCTGCACCGAGCCGAGGTCGACCTGGAGCCACTGCGGGTCCGCGGCCTGGCTGGACCAGCGGGTGCCGGCGTCACCGTCGAACGCGGCGGAGGCGGGAGTGCCCGCGTTCTCCGTCGAGGAGGCGGAGGACGGCCTGCCCTGCGCCGCGTTCGCCGAGGAGCAGGTGCCGGGCTGGCCGGTGCCGGTGCTGCCGAAGACCTGGAACTCCCAGAGGGAGTAGCCCCATTGGGTCGCGCGGTGCACACCCAGCATCCGCACGTAGCGGCCCTGGCCGGAGACGTCGAGGGTGTCCGTGCCGCCGTCGCCGCCGGTGACGGACTTCAGGTCGGTCCAGGTGCTGCCGTCCGCGGAGATCTGGACCTTGTAGTCCTTGCCGTACGCCGTCTCCCAGTTGAGGACGATCTGGGTGACCGAGGCCGTGGCGCCCAGGTCGACCCGGAGCCACTGGTCGTCGCTCGCGCCGGAGGACCAGCGGGTCGCGGTGCTGCCGTCCACGGCGTAGGCGGCGGGGGTACCGGCGTTCTCGTCCGACGACGACGTCACCGCCTTGCCCTGGGACAGGGGCGTCTCCGCCGCGGTCGCCGGGGTGTGGGCGGGGAGGGTGACCAGCGCTGCCGTGGCGGCGAGCGCGACACCCAGAGATCTGAGTCTGAGTCTCATGGATTGGCTTTCTGCGGGTGCGATGAGAATGGGGAACGCACTTGAACGCACTGAACGCGCTTGTGGGGCGCCTTAGTTCAGGATTTGATTTAAGTGGTGACGCAACCGGGCGGCAAGACCTCGGACCGGAAAATCCCGCACGGCGCACCACGCGGCACCCCGGCGTCACAGTCCGGGGTGCCGGTGACTACCCGCTGTCAGCCGACGCGCAGGGTGCGCCGGGCGAGTTCGAGCGCCGGAAGCATCGCCCGGTGCTCCTCGGTGTCCAGCCCGCCCAGGTGCAGGACGACCGGGCCCTCGGGTGTGCCGACGGCGAGGGCGCTCTCCTGCTTCGGCTCGTCCAGGAACTCGCTGGAGTAGAGGTAGTCCACCTGGACGCCGTCGAGGCCGCCGGTCTTGAACGGGGTGTACTTCGCCTCGCCGACCTTGCCCTCGGCCGCGACGAAGGCCGCCAGGACGGAACGGATGCCGGCGTTGCCCGGTGGAGCGGTGAACACGCGCAGGAAGCCGATGTTCCCGGCGGGCTTGGCGTCGATCTCGCACACGGCCGTGACCGGTCCCTGACGCAGCGCCAGATCACCGAAGTCCCCGCTGCCCGCTGCCGAGTTGTCGATCGCCTCGGCCTTCCAGTCGCGTCCGGTGGCGAAGGTGACGGGCAGTTCGCAGGCCGATCCCGGGGCGCCGACGGTGGCACCGCTCGCGACGGCCGTCGCGGTGGACCCGGCCGTGGAGTTCCGCGTCGGGGCCTGCGCCGACGGCTTGGCGTCCGGCTCCGGTTCCGCGTCCTGGCCGCACGCCGTCAACGCCGCCGCCAGCACCAGCAGCTGCGCCCAACCGTGCCGTCTGATCCCTGCCCCGACCTGCATGTATGTGTCTCCCCTCGATCCCGGCGGGACAGCCTAGCCGAGCGCGGGCGACGGCGCCCGGGTGAGACGGGCGACGGCGACGGCGCCCGGTCAGGGCCGCTCGGGCGGCGACCCGTCCGCCCCCAGCCAGGTCGTGAGTGCCCACCACCAGTGCAAGGCGTGCACCGGCCCGGAGCCCCCGGCGGGCGGCAGGTCGGCGAGGGATCCGCCGGTGATCTGCTGGAGCCGGCCGAGCCGGTAGCGCACGGTGTTCGGATGGGTGAACAGGGCCGCCGCGGTCTGGTCCAGCCGACGGCCGCAGTCGAGGAACGTGAGGGCGGTGCGGGCCAGTTGGCGATGGAAGCCGTCCGCAGGGTCGAGCGCGCCGAGCAGACGGCGGCTCAACTGGGCGCCCAGGACCGGCTGGTCGGCCAGCGCGATCTCGGCGGCGAAGTCCGTGAGCTCGTACAGCCCGTGCCGCCCCCGTCGGCCCGCGAGGTCCACGGCGCGTACGCACAGCCGGTACAGGGCGCTCAGCCCGGCCGGGGGAGCGGCCGGCGCGACCACGACGAGACCGCCCGGAGCGCATTCCTGCACCGTCGGGGGACGGGAGCCCAGGCCCGCCAGATACCCGTCCAGCCGCGCCGTGACCGCGTGCGGGAACCGGAGCGTGTGCGGGTGGGCCGGGGTGGCGGCGAAGCAGTGCAGCAGGCCCTCGGCGTTCGGCCGTGCCCCGGCCCGCGCCAGGTCCTGCGGGTCCGGGACGACACCGCCGACCAGCAGCTGCCGCAGCAGTCTGGCGCGGGAGGCGTCGGCGCCGTCCGGTGCCGCGCCCTCCGCTGCCCGGTAGCCGTGCACGACGTGCCGTTCCAGCGCGTCCCCGTACTCCTTCAGCCGCAGCACCACCGCGAGGAGTGTGCCGTCGGAGACGCCCGCCGAACGGCAGCGGTCCACGGTGATCTCCGCCGCCCGGGTCAGCGCCGCCTGCACACCCCGCAGCACGGCGGTCACCGGCACCCCCTGACCGGCCCGGTCCGCGCCCAGCAGCAGGGCCGCGCTGAAGTCCTGCGCCTCGACCGACCCGACGTCCTCGACCGCCTCGACCTGCCCGACCGCGGTGAGCGAGCCGGGCGCCCCGGCCACGCCGAGCGCCTGCGCCGCCTCGGCGCGGTCCAGCGCGGTGAACCAGGCGCCGGCAGCACGGACCATCGCGGTGACGTGCGAGCGGGTCTCCGCCTCGGCGAGCCGGGCCAGCGCGGGCGAGCGGGTACGGGCCGCGCGGACCAGCTCGCCGCACACATCCGTGTCGGCCGCCATGGCGCGCAGGATCGCGGCGACCGGCTCGGGTCCGTGGACGACGGTCATGGGCCCCCTCCCGTCCGGCCGCTGTCGCCGGGCCACAACGAAGCGGTGGTCACGTTGACGTCCGGCCACTACCACGGTGCCGTGACGAGCTGGTTTCCTGTGGGCTACCGACGGTAACAGCGTGTTTCTCGCCGGAACAACCTGTGAACCCCACGAAACCCCCGCGAACTCCCGCTCCCCAGGCATCAGTTGTGCGGCCGGCCGGATCGCCTGCCGTCCCGTCGTGTCCCCTCGTACCCACTCCGCGCCTCGCCGTACCCGCTCCGCGTTCCCCCGTACCCCGCCGTCCCCCTCGTGCCGCCCGTCCGTCCCTCCTCGGAAGGCAGTCCATGGAGAACCCCGCAGCCCCCACCGGGATCACCCGCCGCCGCGCCCTGACCGTGACCGGCGGGGTGCTCGCCACGGCGGCCCTCGCCCAGACGGCCGCCGCCTTCCCCGCCGCCGCGGCGGCCCAGGACGCGGACGCGATCGTCGTCGGCCACGGCCTCGCCGGACTCGTCGCCACCGCCGAACTGGCCGCTGCGGGGCGCCGGGTGCTCCTCCTCGACCAGGAACCGGAGGCCTCGCTCGGCGGGCAGGCCTTCTGGTCGTTCGGCGGCCTGTTCTTCGTCGACTCCGACGAGCAGCGGCTCATGGGCATCAAGGACTCGCGCGATCTCGCCTGGCAGGACTGGCTCGGCGCGGCCGGCTTCGACCGGGGTGTCGACGACCCCGCGGGCCAGGACTACTGGGCCTACAAGTGGGCCCAGGCGTACGTGGACTTCGCGTCCGGCGAGAAGCGGTCCTGGCTGTCCGGGCTCGGTGTGCAGTGGTTCCCGATCGTCGGCTGGGCGGAGCGGGGCGGCGGCCTCGCGGACGGCCACGGCAACTCGGTGCCGCGCTTCCACGTCACCTGGGGCACCGGGCCCGCGGTGGTCGAGCCGTTCGAGAAGAAGGTGCGGGCCGCGGTGGCCGCGGGCAAGGTCGCCTTCAGGTTCCGGCACCGGGCCGACGGCATCGTCACCACGGGCGGCGCGGTCACCGGCGTACGCGGGGCGATCCTGGAGCCGAGCAGCGCGGCCCGGGGCAAGCCCAGCTCCCGCACGGTCGTCGGCGACTTCGAACTGCACGCCCCGGTGGTGGTCGTGACCTCCGGCGGCATCGGCGCCAACCACGACCTGGTCCGGCAGAACTGGCCGGCCCGCCTGGGCACCCCGCCGAAGACCATGATCACGGGCGTGCCCGCACACGTCGACGGCCGGATGCTCGCGATCACCCAGGCGGCGGGCGGAAGGATCGTCAACCCCGACCGGATGTGGCACTACACCGAGGGGCTCAGGAACTACGCCCCGATCTGGCCGGACCACGGCATCCGCATCCTGCCCGGCCCGTCCTCGATGTGGTTCGACGCCACCGGCAAGCGCTTCAACGCCCCCGACGTCCCCGGGTACGACACCCTGCACACCCTGAAGTCGATCACCGGCTCGGGCTACGACTACTCCTGGTTCGTCACCACCCAGAAGATCATCGCCAAGGAGTTCGCGCTGTCCGGCTCCGAGCAGAACCCGGACCTCACCAACAAGAACATCCTGCAACTGCTGTCCCGTATCTGGCAGACCCCGGAACCGATCGAGAAGTTCAAGAACAACGGGGCCGACTTCGTGGTCGCCTCCACACTGCCCGAACTCGTCGCCGGGATGAACAAGCTGACCGGGAACGGCCTCATCGATCTGGCCGACCTCAAACGGCAGATCGAGGCCCGGGACCGGGAGATCGACAACCCCTACACCAAGGACGTCCAGGTGATGGGCATCCGCAACGCGCTCAGCTACCCCGGCGACTCGCTGAGCCGTACCGCCCCGATCCACAGGATCCTGGACAGCAGCGCGGGCCCGCTGATCGCCGTGCGCCTCAACATCCTCACCCGCAAGACCCTCGGCGGTCTCCAGACCGACCTCTCCGGCCGCGTCCTCGATCAGACCGGGTCCCCCGTCCCCGGTCTGTACGCGGCCGGAGAGGTCGCCGGCTTCGGCGGCGGCGGAGTGCACGGCTACCGCTCACTGGAAGGCACCTTCCTGGGCGGCTGTCTGTTCTCCGGCCGGCAGGCGGGACGCGCGGCGGCGGCAGCCACCGCGACCTGAGCCGTCCCGCCCGCGGCCGGCCCCCGGGGCTCGTGCGACACGGGTCTCGCGGCCGGCCCTACGCCTGGCCGCCGAACGCCTTGAGCAGGTGTTCGGCGGCCAGTGTGGCCGTCAACTCCCCGTCCCTGACCTGTTGTTCCAGCGCAGGCGCCAGTTCGCGCACGGCCGGATCGGCGTGCAGCCGGCCCAGCAGTTCGTCCCGGACCATCGACCAGGTCCAGTCGACCTGCTGCTCCCGGCGCTTGGCGGCCAGCCGTCCGGTCGAGTCGAGCAGGGCGCGGTGCTGCTCGAGGCGCTCCCACACGGTCTCCAGACCGGTCGACTCCCGCGCGCTGCAACTGAGCACCGGCGGCGCCCAGACCGCGTCCCTGCCGTGCATCAGCCGCAGGGCGCCCGCCAGTTCCCGCGCGGCCGCCTGGGCGTCGCGCTGGTGCGGGCCGTCCGCCTTGTTCACGGCGATCACGTCGGCCAGCTCCAGCACGCCCTTCTTGATGCCCTGGAGCTGGTCGCCCGTGCGCGCGAGGGTGAGCAGCAGGAAGGAGTCGACCATGTTGGCGACGGCCGTCTCGGACTGGCCGACGCCGACCGTCTCCACCAGCACGACGTCGTAACCCGCGGCCTCCATCACCACGATCGACTCGCGTGTGGCCTTGGCGACCCCGCCGAGGGTGCCGGCCGTGGGGGAGGGGCGGACGAACGCCGCCGGGTCCACGGCCAGCCGCTCCATCCGGGTCTTGTCGCCCAGGATCGAACCGCCCGTCCGGGTGGAGGACGGATCGACCGCGAGCACCGCGACCCGGTGCCCGAGCGAGGTCAGCAAGGTGCCGAACGCGTCGATGAACGTGGACTTGCCCACGCCCGGCACACCGCTGACGCCGATCCGCCGCGCCCGGCCGCTGTGCGGCAGCAGCGCGGTCAGCAACTCCTGCGCCAGCGACCGGTGCTGCGGCCGGGTGGACTCGACGAGCGTGATGGCGCGCGCGACGATCGCACGCTTCCCGTAGAGCACACCCTTCACATAGGTGTCGAGGTCGATCGCCATGGGTTCAGCGGCCGTGCCCGAGGTCGGCGGCCAGCCGCTGCACCAGGTCGTACGCCGCGTCCGGGATGACCGTGCCGGGCGGGAACACCGCCGCGGCCCCCATCTCCAGCAGCGTCGGCACGTCCTGCGGCGGGATCACCCCGCCCACCACGATCATGATGTCCTCGCGCCCCTCCTCCGCCAGCTGCTCCTTGAGCGCCGGTACGAGGGTGAGGTGGCCGGCGGCCAGCGAGGACACCCCGACGATGTGCACGTCCGCCTCGACCGCCTGGCGGGCCACCTCGGCCGGGGTCTGGAACAGCGGGCCGACGTCCACGTCGAAGCCGAGGTCGGCGAACGCGGTGGCGATCACCTTCTGGCCGCGGTCGTGCCCGTCCTGGCCCATCTTGGCGACCAGGATGCGCGGACGGCGGCCCTCGGACTCCTCGAAGGTGTCCACCAGCTCACGGGTGCGGTCGACGGACGGGGACTCGCCTGCTTCGTTGCGGTACACGCCGGAGATCGTACGGATCTGGCTCGAGTGCCGCCCGTACACCTTCTCCAGGGCGTCCGAGATCTCGCCCACGGTGGCCTTGGCGCGCGCCGCGCGCACCGCCAGCTCCAGCAGGTTGCCGTCACCGTCGGCGGCCCGGGTCAGCGCGTCCAGCGCGTCCCGGCACGCCGTCTCGTCCCGCTCCGCCCGCAGCCGCCGCAGCTTCTCGATCTGCTGCGCGCGCACCGAGGAGTTGTCGACCTTGAGGACCTCGATCTGCTCGTCGCTGTCCACCCGGTACTTGTTGACGCCGATCACCGGCTGCCGGCCGGAGTCGATACGGGCCTGGGTGCGGGCCGCGGCCTCCTCCACGCGCAGCTTCGGGATGCCCGCGTCGATGGCCTGCGCCATGCCGCCGGCCTGCTCGACCTCCTGGATGTGCTGCCAGGCCCGGCGGGCGAGGTCGTACGTCAGCTTCTCGACGTACGCGCTGCCGCCCCACGGGTCGATCGCCCGGGTCGTGCCGGACTCCTGCTGGATCAGCAGCTGGGTGTTGCGGGCGATGCGCGCCGAGAAGTCGGTGGGCAGCGCCAGTGCCTCGTCGAGGGCGTTGGTGTGCAGCGACTGGGTGTGCCCCTGGGTCGCCGCCATCGCCTCGACACAGGTGCGCGTGACGTTGTTGAACACGTCCTGCGCGGTCAGCGACCAGCCGGAGGTCTGCGAATGGGTGCGCAGGGAGAGCGACTTGGCGTTCTGCGGGTCGAACTGCCGCACCAGCTTGGCCCACAGCAGCCGCGCCGCCCGCAACTTGGCGATCTCCATGAAGAAGTTCATGCCGATCGCCCAGAAGAACGACAGCCGCGGCGCGAACGCGTCCACGTCCAGCCCGGCCTCGCGCCCGGCCCGGATGTACTCCACACCGTCCGCGAGGGTGTACGCCAGCTCCAGGTCGGCCGTCGCGCCCGCCTCCTGGATGTGATAGCCGGAGATGGAGATGGAGTTGTAGCGCGGCATCCGCTGCGAGGTGAAGGCGAAGATGTCGGAGATGATCCGCATCGACGGCTTCGGCGGATAGATGTAGGTGTTGCGGACCATGAACTCCTTGAGGATGTCGTTCTGGATGGTCCCCGCCAGCTTCTCCGCCGGCACCCCCTGCTCCTCGGCCGCCACGATGTACAGCGCGAGGATCGGCAGCACGGCGCCGTTCATCGTCATCGACACCGACATCCGGTCCAGCGGGATGCCGTCGAACAGCTGGCGCATGTCGTAGATCGAGTCGATGGCCACGCCCGCCATGCCGACGTCACCGGTCACCCGCGGGTGGTCGCTGTCGTAGCCGCGATGGGTGGGCAGGTCGAAGGCGACCGACAGGCCCTTCTGACCGGCCGCCAGGTTGCGCCGGTAGAAGGCGTTGGACTCCTCGGCGGTGGAGAAGCCCGCGTACTGGCGGATGGTCCAGGGCTGGTTGACGTACATCGTCGGGTACGGCCCGCGCAGATACGGCGCCATGCCCGGGTACGTCCCCAGGAAGTCCAGGCCCTCCAGGTCACGCCCGGTGTACAGCGGCTTGACGCCGATGCCCTCCGGGGTCTCCCACAGCAGGTCGTCCCCGCCGGAGGCGGTCTTGAGGGCTTCGTGCCAGGCCTCGGCGCCGCCGTCGACGGCCGGGCTGCCCAGTTCGATCCCGGAGAAGTCGGGGATTCCCATCAGGACACTCCCATGCGGTCGAGGGTCGCGGACAGCACGGCCACGGCGTCGCAGCCCGCGAAGACGTACGAGTCGACACCCGGGTACTGCCCGGGGCGACCGGCGAGGAACACCTGCGAGGCACCCGCGGACCTGAGCTCCCCGGCCACGGCCGCCGCCTGCTCCTCGTACAGCGCGTCGCTGGAGCAGAGGCAGACCTCGGTGGCGCCGCTGTCCGCGAAGGTCCCCTCGGTGACGGGCTCGATGCCGCCCGCCTGGAAGAGGTTGGCGGCGAACGTCGTACGCGCGGTGTGGGCCGCGGCGGGCCCGATCGCGGCGAGGAAGATCCGCGGGCGGGAGCCGGTGGCGGCGAGATGGGCGTCGGAGCGGGCGCGCAGCTCCTCGAACGCCTCGTCGCGCCGCACCCGCGGCAGGCCGCCGGACGGCCGTTCGGGCGCTGGCGCACGCTCCACCGGGCGCTCGGCGAGATACGGGAACTCGCTGACACCGGTGATCGGCTCGCGGCGCTTGGCGAGCCGGGCGCTGCGGTCCGCCCAGGTGGCGGCGAGCTCCTCGGGCAGCCGCCCGGAGCGCAGGGTGGCCGCCTGGCCGCCCATACCCTCGATCCACTGGAAGAACTCCCAGCCCGCGTGGGCGAGTTCGTCCGTCAGCCGCTCCACGTACCAGGAGCCGCCCGCCGGGTCGATGACCCGGGCCAGGTGCGACTCCTCGACCAGGATGGTGGAGGTGTTGCGGGCGATGCGCCGGGCGAACGCGTCCGGCAGCCCGAGCGAGTCGTCGAAGGGCAGCACCGTCACGGAGTCGGCGCCGCCGACGCCCGCGGCGAGCGTGGCGACGGTGGTGCGCAGCATGTTCACCCACGGGTCGCGGCGCGACATCATCACCGGCGACGACACGGCGTGCTGCACCTGGGCACCAGCGCCCGGCGCGCCGCACACCTCGGCGACCCGCGCCCACAGCCGGCGCGCGGCCCGCAGTTTGGCGATGGTCAGGAACTGGTCGGCGGTGGCCGCGTAACGGAACTCCAGCTGTGCGCAGGCCTGTTCGACGCTCAGCCCGGCCTCGGTCAGCGCGCGCAGATACGCGACGCCGGTGGCCAGCGAGCAGCCGAGCTCCTGCGCGGCCGAGCCGCCGGCCTCGTGGTACGGCAGCGCGTCCACGGTCAGCGCCCGCAGCCCCGGGTACTCCTCGGCGCACAGCCGGGCGAGCGCGCTCACGCCGGGCAGCGCGAGCTCCTCGCCGGTACGGGCCTCGTGCCCGAGCGGGTCGGCGCCCAGGGTGCCTCGCGCCGCCTCCTTGGCGACGCCGCGTTCGTCGTACAGACGCAGCAGCTCGCGGGCGGCGGGCTCGACCGAGCTGCCCGCGTCGAGGGCGATCGGCGCCAGGTCGAGAAGGACCCCTTCGAGCGCGGCGCCGAGGGACTCCACGGGGATACCGCCGTCACCGACGACGAGCCACAGCGAGGTGACGCCGTTCTCCAGGTCGGTGAGGACGGCGGCGTTGTCCGCCGTCGTGTGCCGCTGGCGTACGTCCCAGCCGCCGTTGGTGTTCCCTTCGGCTCGGGCTCCGCGCACGAACGGCGCGAACCCCGGGAAACCGGGATCCGGCGCGGCGTCGCGCGCGGTGTAGAGGGGCCGGGTGAGCAACCCGTCCTCGAGGGCGGTGGACAGGGTGTCCTCGGCTTCGTCGCCCGAGACCTCCTTGCCCGACTTTCGCAGGACACCCGCCACCAGGCGTTGCCACTGCTCATGCGTCGCGTCAGGGAACTCGGCGGCCAGTGGGAGCCCGTCGTCAGGCAGGACCGTCATGTTCGGATGCTAGGCCAGATCAACAAGCGAGCAGCAGTGGGCACGGCTGTGACCTTGCCCTCTGCCACGATGTGACCTGCCTCTCCCGCGCTGCCCGCGCGCTCGCGCGCCCGCACGAGTGCGTCCCCTGCTCCGATGCGGGATGTGGCAGTTTGTCATGAGTTTTCGCCCGTCTGGCGGAACCGTCTCCCGACCCGTTCAGCGAGCCGTGCGCGGGGGTTCCGGCGGGGGGTGGCCGGTGTGGCCCGAATCCGACTTTCCGCTACTCCCAGTAACATGATGATCTTGGCGCTCGGATGTGCCGCCCGGCCAACCAGCGCCCTTGAAGGGGCATCACCCCCATTCGGAGAGATCGCATGACTACGCAGAGTGACATCGTGGACCAGGCGCGCGCCAACTACGAGCAGCACACCGGGACCTGCCGGCAGTGCTACGTCGACACCACGCCGTGCCCCGTGTCCAAGCACCTCCTGCGCATCTACAACAACGCGCGCAGGACCCAGGCCGGCGCCGCCCGACGCTGAGTGCCGGGCGGTAGTTGTCGGACGGGCCCTACTGCCACAGCGGGATGGTGACCACCCGCTCGTAGCCGTCCGGCCTGCTCCCGGTGAAGACGAGGTTCATCTGGGTGTACTGGACGACGCGGGGGTTCTGCTTCCACGTGTGCGGATGCTCCAGCACCACGATGACGGGATACGAGTGGAACCTGCCGGCCGCGCAGAACGGCTTGCAGTCGTTGACCGCGTTGTATCCCGTGGCCACCGCGTCCTTGGCGTCCCAGTGCGTCCAGTGCAGGGCGGCCAGACGGCTGTTGCCGTCACCGCAGGCGAGGATGAACTCGCTGGGGCGCACCTCCGGGTCGGAGAGGCAGCCGAGCAGAACGGGGGGGACGGGCGTCTTCGCCGCCTGGCTCGCCGGGTGACTGTCGGAGGTTGCCGCGGCAGGGGCTGCGGAGGTCGTGCCCAGGGCCGTGACGAGCGTTGCGGCCGCCCAGAGTGTGACCGCAGTCCTCCATGTGTGTCCGCGCATGTCGAGCTCCCCGCCGCCTGTTGCTTGCCGTGTCCCGACGAGGTCCCAATCGACGCTCCGTCGGCATCTGTATCGACGCTACGACTGTCTCAGATGTTGCACCACTCGGGCGCGATTGCCACGGTTTTATAGCTCGATGTGACGAATTCTGGTATTCGGGGTGGCGCGGCGGTCCGGAGCCGCCGCGCCGCCCCGCCCCAGCTCCATACGGGGGGTTCCCGGGGCACCCAGTGGTGGAGTAAACGCTGGGGCACGTCCAGATCCGGACGGCGGCC
>NZ_JBEOWS010000276.1:0-13306 GCF_040296125.1 Streptomyces sp. NPDC002265
TGTTTGCTATTCCTAACCCATGCACTTCGACCTAGCGCCGCCTAAAGCGTGGGCCCCCGAGTTTGGGGGCCCCGGCATATCCCGCGCCCCCCCAATCGTCGTACTCGTGTCCGCGTCTGCCTAGCGGCGGTGGCGTCCGCCCGTGGCCTCGCCGCGGTCCGCGGTCTCAGCGGCGAGCGCGGCCTTGCGCTCCTCCTCGGCCTTCTCCTCCGCCTCCATCTCGGCGAAGACGTCGATCGGCGCCGGCGCCTTCGCCAGGAAGACCCAGGTGAGCCAGACGGCCAGCAGGAAGGGCGGGATCTTCAGGGCGACCAGCACCCAGCCGAGCTGGGCGGTGTTCGCCCACCAGTACAGCGGGAAGAGGACCGCGCACTTGGCGAGCAGGATCAGGCCCCAGGCCCAGCTGGCCTTGGCGTACGCCTTCTTGCGGCCGGGGTTGCGGGTCCGCCAGGAGAGGTTCTCCTTGAAGACCGGGCCGAGGATCAGACCGATCAGCGGGACACCGCACAGCGTGGTGACGATGTACGCCACGGCCAGGCCCAGCGTGTAGAGCATGCCGGGGAGGTAGAAGTCCTTGGCGTTGCCCGTCATCATCGCGAACACGACACCGAAGGCGACGCCGAAGACCCCGCTGAAGGCGTGCTTGACGGTGTCCTTCATGACCAGCCGGACCACGACCAGGACCAGCGACACGGCCAGCGCGGCGATGGCCGACCAGTGCAGGTCCTTGTTGATCGTGAAGATGGTGACGAAGAGCAGGCCGGGCAGCACCGTCTCGACCATGCCCCGCACCCCGCCGAACGCCTCGAAGAGCGCGGCCTCCGTCACCGCCCGGGCGTCGTCCTGCTGAGTGTCCTGGGTCGGCTTGTCGAGCGACGTCACCGGCTACTCCCGTCCGAGGGGTCTCAGTTCGTACTTGGGGTTGAACAGCACTCGCCGGCCCCGGCTCATCGAGATCCGGCCCGACGCGATCAGCCTGCGCCCGGGTTCGATCCCCACGATGGAACGCCTGCCGAGCCACACCACGTCCAGCGCCGCGGAGCCGTCGAACAACTCGGCTTCCAGGGCCGGGACTCCGGCTCGCGGCCGCAGGGTGACCGTGCGCAAGGTACCAGTAACCGTCACTATCTGCCGGTCCTGGCAGTCGCCGATGCGGATGCAGCCGGCGGTTTCGGCGTCCTCCCGCAGCTCCTCGGACTCCAGGTCCTCCTGGGACGAGGAGAGCCGGTCGAGCATGCGCCGGAACCGGCCCACCGGTTTCTCGGAACGAGGAACAGCACTCATATCTGAAGCGTACCGGGGTGCCCTGCCAAGGACGTACCCGCGGTGACGGCGCCCGAACCGGCCCCGTGCTCCGGCTCACTTCTCGAACCGGTACCCCATCCCCGCCTCCGTGATGAAGTGCCGGGGGTGCGAGGGGTCCGCCTCCAGTTTCCGGCGCAGCTGGGCCATGTACACCCGCAGGTAGTTCGTCTCGGTCCCGTAGGAGGGACCCCACACCTCCTGGAGGAGCTGCTTCTGGCTGACCAGCCGGCCGGTGTTGCGCACCAGCACCTCCAGCAGATGCCACTCCGTGGGCGTCAGGCGTACGTCCCTGCCGTCCCGGTTGACCTTCTTGGCGACCAGGTCGACGGTGAAGCCCTCGGTCTCCACCAGCGCGTCGTCCTCGCCGGCCCCGACGGGTTCGGCCCGGCGGACGGCGGCCCGCAGCCGGGCCAGCAGCTCGTCCATGCCGAACGGCTTGGTGACGTAGTCGTCGGCGCCCGCGTCGAGCGCCTCGACCTTCTCGTCGGAGGAGTGGCGGGCGGACAGCACCAGGATCGGCACCCTGGTCCAGCCGCGCAACCCCTTGATCACCTCGACGCCGTCCATGTCCGGCAGGCCGAGGTCGAGGACGACCACGTCCGGGTGTCGGGCCGCGGCGAGCTGGAGCGCGGTGGCGCCGTCGTAGGCTGCGTCGACCTCGTACTTGCGGGCCCTGAGGTTGATCACGAGGGCGCGGACGATCTGCGGCTCGTCGTCGATCACGAGCACCCTGGTCATCTGACCTGCCTTTGCGGTTGTACGGGCCGTGGTGGTTGCACGGGCTCTTCGGATTGCACGGGCTCTTCCGGTCGCGCGGGCTCCTCCGGCGACACGGAGGCTGCCGGTTGCACGGACTCCTCCGGCGACACGGAAACCGCCGGTCGCGCGGCCTCTTCGGGTCCCGCGGGTTCGGCGGACCGGGCGGGCCGGTCCGGCTGGACGGTTTCCGTGCCCGCTCCGGCCGCGCGCAGAGTGAGGACCATGGTGAGGCCGCCACCGGGGGTGTCCTCGGCGGCGAGCGTGCCGCCCATCGCCTCGGCGAAGCCGCGCGCGACCGCGAGACCGAGGCCGACGCCGGCGCCGCGCGGGGCGTCGCCGTAGCGCTGGAAGGGCTCGAAGATGCGCTCCTTGGCCTCGTCCGGGACGCCCGGCCCGCGGTCCACCACCCGCACCTCGACCCGGTCCGCGATGGCGCTGGCGGCGACCAGGACGCGCTTGCCCCGCGGGCTGTACTTGACCGCGTTCTCGACCAGGTTGGCCACCACGCGCTCCAGCAGCCCGGCGTCGACCGCGACCATGGGCAGGGTCTCGGGGACGTCCAGCTCGACGCTGTCCTCGGGAATGCCGCCGAGCGCCATCGGCACGACCTCGTCGATGTCCGTCTCGCGGATGATCGTGGCGACCGTGCCGGTCTGCAGGCGGGACATGTCGAGGAGATTGCCGACCAGGTGGTCCAGGCGGTCGGCGCCCTCCTCGATGCCCTCCAGCAGCTCGGCCCGGTCCTCCTCGGACCACTCGACGTCCTCCGAGCGCAGGGACGACACCGACGCCTTGATCCCGGCGAGCGGGGTGCGCAGGTCGTGGCTGACGGCGGCGAGCAGCGCGGTGCGGATGCGGTTGCCCTCGGCCAGCGCGCGGGCCCGGTCGGCCTCCTCCCGCAGCCGCCGCCGGTCCAGGACGACGGCGGACTGGGCCGCGAACGCGGCCAGGACACGACGGTCCTCGGCGGGCAGTACCCGCCCGGTGAGCGCCAGCGCCATATGGTCCCCGACCGGCATGTCCACGTCGGCGTCCTCGGGCCGCTCCAGCGGCCGCCCGAGTCCCACGCTGCCCGCGACGGTCCAGGGCGCGACGTCGCTCTCGCGCTCCAGCAGCGCCGCCGACTCCATGCCGAAGGTCTCGCGCACCCGCTCCAGCAGCGCCTCCAGGCTGGTCTCGCCGCGCAGCACGTCGCCGGCGAGGAAGGAGAGGATCTCCGACTCCACCCGCAGCCGGGCCGCCTGGTGGGTGCGCCGGGCGGCGAGGTCCACGACCGAGGCCACCGACACCGCCACCCCCACGAAGATCACGATGGCGACGATGTTCTTCGGGTCGGCGATCGTCAGCCGGTGCAGCGGGGGCGTGTAGTAGTAGTTCAGCAGGAACGATCCGACAGCGGCCGAGCCGAGCGCCGGGAGCAGCCCGCCGAGCAGGGCCGCCGCCACCGTCAGCGCCAGGAACAGCAGCATGTCGTTGGCCAGGCCCAGGTCGACCGTGTTCAGCACCAGCGCCAGGAGCACCGGGCCCACCACGCCGACGAGCCAGCCCCAGATGATCCGGGCCCGCCCCAGCCGGGCGCCCCGGGCGGCCGGCAGTCCGCGCCCCTTGCCCGCCTCGCCGTGGGTGATCAGGTGGACGTCGAGGTCGGGCCCCGACTCCCGGGCCACGGTGGCCCCCACGCCCGGCCCGAAGACGTACTGCCAGCTGTTGCGCCGCGAGACGCCGAGCAGGATCTGGGTGGCGTTGACTCCGCGGGCGAAGGCCAGCAGGGCCGCCGGTATGTCGTCGCCGACCACGTGGTGGAAGGTGCCGCCCAGATCCTCGACCAGGGTCCGCTGGACGGCCAGTTCCTTGGGCGAGGCCGAGGTCAGCCCGTCGCCGCGGGATATGTAGACGGCCAGCACCTCGCCGCCCGCGCCCTTCTCGGCCAGCCGGGCGGCCCGCCGGATCAGCGTCCGGCCCTCCGGGCCGCCGGTCAGACCGACCACGATCCGCTCCCGCGAACCCCAGATCGCCGACACCCGGTGCTCGCTGCGGTACTGCTGGAGGTACTCGTCGACCCGGTCCGCCACCCACAGCAGCGCCAGCTCCCGCAGCGCGGTCAGGTTCCCGGGGCGGAAGTAGTTCGACAGGGCCGCGTCGACCTTGTCCGGCTGGTAGATGTTGCCGTGCGCCATACGGCGGCGCAGCGCCTGCGGCGACATGTCGACCAGCTCGATCTGGTCGGCCCGGCGCACCACCTCGTCCGGCACGGTCTCGCGCTGGCGCACCCCCGTGATGGACTCCACCACGTCGCCCAGCGACTCCAGGTGCTGGATGTTCACCGTCGAGACCACGTCGATGCCCGCGGCGAGCAGTTCCTCCACGTCCTGCCAGCGCTTGGCGTTGCGCGAGCCCGGGATGTTCGTGTGGGCCAGTTCGTCCACCAGGGCGACGGCGGGCGCGCGCCGGAGCACCGCGTCCACGTCCATCTCGGTGAAGACCGCGTCCCGGTGGTCGAGCTCCTTGCGCGGGACGAGCTCCAGGCCGTGCAGCATCACCTCGGTGCGCGGCCTGCCGTGGTGCTCCACGAAGCCCACCACGCAGTCGGTGCCGCGTTCCACCCGCCGATGCGCCTCGGAGAGCATGGCGTACGTCTTGCCCACGCCCGGTGCCGCACCGAGATAGATCCGAAGCTTGCCGCGTGCCATGGCCCCATTGTCTTCCCGTGCCGCCTGCGTACGCAGCGTCGACCTTACGGTGGGCCGGATCGGCAAAACGGTCTAGAAGGGGGGATGGAGGTCGTCTTTGACACAACCCTGACGCCTCCGGCGCGGGGCCGGCGCGGCCGTGGTCCGGCCGGCCCCCGGGGTGCGCGGCTCAGCCGGCGTTGTCCCCGTGGGTGAGGGTCTCCCAGGCGACGAACAGGTTGTTGCTGCCGGCCGGACGGTTCTGGAGGGTGAGTGCCTGGGTGTTGGTCATCGCGATGCCCAGCCGGTTGTGCAGGGCGTTGTAGCCGACCTCGGTGACCGGACCGAGGCCGAGGTTCAGCGTGCCGCCGCACAGCCAGCTCGGGACGGCGGTGCCGAGCTGGTACTTGGACTGGAAGCCGAGCGCCTGCCGCAGCCGCTCGCCGACGTCGGTCCCGTACAGGTCCTGGCCCTGGATACGGCTGGTCTCGGCGACGTGGGAGATGGACGAGATGCCGTACCCGGTGTGGGTGAAGTCGCGGCAGGTCTCCTGGGTGAGACCGGTGACGAAGGTCGACTGGCCCTGCCAGTAGCCGACGATCTTCGCCGTGGTGTCGAGGTTCTGGCTCGGCACGGTCTTCGGGAGCGCGCCGTCGGAGGCCAGGTAGACGTACGCGGCGGTACGGGTCCGGAACTTCGCCATGGCCTTGTTGTACGACGTGCGGTCCTCCAGGAAGACGGAGATGCCGACGGCCGCCTCCATCATGGTCAGTTCCCAGTTGCCGTTGGAGTTGGAACCGTTGATGACCTCGGGGAGGTAGACGTCGCGCAGCATGGTCGCGAAGCGGCCGGAGTTGGACCAGCTCCCGGTGTACGTGTACTTGACGATCTCCGCGGCCTTGGCCCAGGAGGAGCCGGCCCAGCCGGTCTGGAGGGGCGCGTTGCTGTTGGTGTGGTCCTTGATCACCGCGGACCACGCGTCCATCAGCGCGATGGACTTCTGCGCGTACCGGCTGTCCCGGGTGATGTACCAGGCGAGGGCGTCGGTGTACGCGGCGATCGCGTCCTCGCGCTCGTCGGTGCAGCCGTAGTTGGGGTTGGAGTACGAACCGCACTCGACGGTCGCGCGCGGCGCCGGGGTGCGGCTCAGATCGGCGTACTTGCTCGCCAGCATCTGGTCGAAGGCGCCCTTCCAGGGCTGGGCACCGGCCTGGACCTGGGTCCGGGCCAGGTCCAGCTGCCCCTTGGAGACGGTGACGCCGGGGTGGACGAAGACGGCGGGGGCGGCCTGGGCCTGGCGGGCGGCGGGCCAGACTAAGGCGCCGGCGACCAGGGCGGTGACGGCGGCGAGGAGTGCGGTACGGCGCATGGTGGGGGGCCATCCGTTCTTCTATGTGAACGATGAGCGCCTGCATGAACGCAGGCGCTGCGCCGAGACCATAGGTACAGACCAACCACCCGTCAAGATGGCGCGCACATGACGAAGGGCCGTACCCCGCCGGGGTACGGCCCTTCGCGTACGACTTCGTGTACGCCTTCGTGGACGCCTGTGCTCAGCGAACCTCGGTGATCTCCGGTCCGCGCTGGAGCTGGCCCATCCCACCGGAGAAGCGCGAACCGGCCTCCTCCTGCTGGACGCCCTCGGGCACCATCTGGGCGTCGTTCGGCAGCTTCAGGACGATCGGGTCACGGGGGGCCATCGGGCCCTCGCCCCGCACCACGACGGTGTCCCGGAAGATCTGCTCCAGCAGACCGGCCGCCTGCGGTTGCACCGCGCCCTGGCCCGAGATGACCCCGCGCAGGAACCAGCGGGGACCGTCCACGCCGACGAACCGCACGACCTGGAAGCCGCCCGTGCCGTCGGGCAGCTGCACCGGCACCTGGGCCCGCAGCTCCCAGCCCAGCGGACCCTCGACCTCGTCGACGATGCCGCCCTGCTGGGTGATGCCCGAGCCGATCTCCTCGCGCACCTCGCCCCAGATGCCCTCGCGCTTGGGAGCGGCGAAGGCCTGGAGCTGGATGGCGCTGTCGTGCAGCACGACGGTGGCGGCGACGATCGCGTCACCGGCCACCTCGACCCGCAGCTCCATACCGTCGACGCCGGGCACGAACAGGCCGCCGAGGTCCACCCGGCCCTCGCCCGGCTCGCGCACCTCGGTGTCGTCCCAGGGCCCGTCGGGCCGCGGCTCGGGTTCGAGCCGCACGCGCTCGCGCGCGCCCTCTACGTCCGCCTCGGTGTCGACGCTGTCGACGACCTGCTCGGCCTCGCCGGCCGCGCCGTCGGCGGCATCCCTCTTCTTGCGACGTCCGAACACGTCACTGTCCTTCCCGGTCGGATACGACCGAAGCGTATCTATACCCACCCGTTGCGCCGCCGTCGGCGGCCTGACCGCTTGTGCCGCTCGCGCCGCCCACCGCGGCATGGCCGCCGGTGGACCCGAAGCCCCCCTCGGCCCGTACCGAGTCGGGAAGCTCCGCGACCTCCTGGAAGCGAACCCTCTCGACCTGCTGGACTACCAGTTGGGCAATCCGGTCGAAGCGCTCGAACCGCACCGACTCGCGCGGGTCGAGATTCACCACGATCACCTTGATCTCCCCACGGTACCCGGCATCAACCGTCCCCGGGGCATTCACCAGGGCGACGCCGCAACGGGCGGCGAGTCCGGACCGGGGGTGCACGAAGGCCGCGTACCCCTCCGGGAGGGCGATCGACACTCCGGTGGGCAGCACCGCCCGCTCCCCCGGCGCCAGCTCGCAGGCCTCGGTGGTACGCAGGTCGGCGCCGGCGTCACCGGGCTGTGCGTACGAGGGCAGCGGCACCTCGGGGTCCACGCGCCGGATCAGCACGTCCAGCGGGTCACGGCCGGCGGGGCTCACGGGTTCACCTCGAAGGCGCGGGCGCGACGGATCTGGTCCGGGTCGCTCATGGCGGCCTGGATCTCCTCCTCGCGGCCGTTGCGGACGAAGTGCTCGACCGCGACCTCGACGAACAGGGCGTCGGCGCGGACGGCGACGGGGCCCTCCGGGCCGCCGATGCGTCCGGTGGCCGTCGAGTAGATCTTCCGGCCGGCCACCGCGGTCACCTCGGCCTCCAGGTACAGCGTCGTCCCCACCGGTACGGGCCGCACGAAGTCGGTCTCCAGCCGTCCGGTCACCGCGATGGTCCGCAGCAGCCAGTTCAGCGAGCCGAGGGTCTCGTCGAGGGCGGTCGCGAGCACGCCGCCGTGCGCGAGCCCGGGAGCGCCCTGGTGGGCGGGCTGCACGGTGAACTCGGCGGTAATCGTGACACCGGTCCCGGCCCGCGCCTGGAGGTGCAGCCCGTGCTGCTGCTCTCCGCCACATCCGAAACACTGTTCGTAGTGGGCACCGAGAAGCTCACCGGGTGCGGGAGCGTCGGGGTGCCGCACCGGTTTCACGGCGTCGTCGGGAGGCTGAAGAGCTGGGGAAGTACCACTCACAGGCGCAGACCTTACCCGCGCGTCGGCCGTATCCGGACACCGTGCCAAGCTTGGCTCCATGCAGCACTCCGCCACCCCGTACGAAGAACGCCTGACCGCCCCCCGCTCGTGGTGGCTGATCTCGTTTCTCGTGGGCGTCGCCTGCGCCCTGGTCCTGCTCCCGTTCGGCACCCTGCCGATGCTCGGCGGCCTCGTCGGAGGCACCGCGGCCGCGGCCGTCACGGCCAGCTCCTACGGCTCGCCGCGCATCCGTGTGGTCGGGGACTCCCTGATCGCCGGCGAGGCGAAGATCCCCGTGGCGGCGCTCGGCGAGGCAGAGGTCCTGGACGCCGAGGAGGCCCGCGCCTGGCGCACCTACAAGGCCGACGTACGCGCCTTCCTCCTGCTGCGCTCCTACATCCCCACGGCCCTGCGCGTGGAGGTCACGGACCCGGAGGACCCGACGCCGTACCTGTACCTGTCGACCCGGGAGCCGGAACGCCTGGCGGAGGCCCTGAAGGCCGCCCGGACGGCCTCGGCGTAACACCCTGGCACCGGTCGGCCCCGCGGGGGTCCCGGCGGCCGGAGGACGCACTGGAAGGCCCGGGAGGGGTTCGCGAAGGCGGGCTCCGACCGGGCCTTCGGCAGCTCTGCGCACGGGATACGGGCCTGCCGCCCCCGCGCGGCCCAGGAGAGGCCGCCCGGGATCCCCTGGAACCGGCTGAACCCGCAGAGCTCCGAGCGGCTCACGGAAGCCGGACCGGAACCAGACCGGGAAGGTCCTGAAAGGGCTGGGAAGGTGGGCCGGAAGGGCCTCGAGCGGCTCGCGGGGGCTGGCTCCAAGGGGCCCTGGAAGTGACCGGCGGCGGTGCCAGGAGGGCCCTGGAGCGGCGGTTGCCGGGGGTGGGCCGGAAGGCGCACGCGTGGATCGTGACTGTGGGAGGCGGCGTCACCCGCGGGCGGCGGCGCGTCTCACCGGCCCAGCTCCTTCGAGATGTCGCCCAGTCCCACCGGATCCGCCGGAGGCTCCAGCGGCGGCAGCTCGGACAGCTCGTCCCAGGACACCTGCGACTTCCGCAGGTCCGCCCGGATCCGCGCGGCGAGCTTCTTCGTGTCACGGCGGTTCATGACCGCGCCGACCGCGGCTCCGACCATGAACGGCATCAGGTTCGGCAGGTTGCGGACCAGTCGCTTGGTGATCTGCTGGCGCAGTTCGCGCTTCATCCGGCCGCCCAGCGCCGCGTCGACCGTCGAGGGCTTCCGCACGTCGATCCCGCGCTCGCCCGACCACGAGCGCAGATACGCGGTACTGCGGTCCCTGAGCTGTCCCGGCGGCCGCAGGCCGTACACCTCGTGCAGCTCGGCGATCAGCTTCAGCTCGATCGCGGCGACCCCGGTGATCTCCGCGGCGAGCTCGGTGGGCATCGCGGGCGGTACGGGCAGCATCGCGGCCGCCCCGATGCCCGCGCCGACGGTCGAGGTGGCGTTCGCGGCGCCCGCGACGAGCTTGTCCGCGAGCCGCTCGGGGCCGAGGCCCGGGAACTGCCGGCGGAGCGTCGCGAGGTCGCGCACGGGAACCCGCGGGGCGATCTCGATGATCCGGTCGACGAGGTACGCCAGGCCCGCCTTGGCGCCGCTGCCGGTCTTGCGGGCGCCGTCCGCGGCGAGGCCCACGGCCTTGTCGCGGATCGCCGCGGCCCGCCGCCTGGCGGCGGGCGCGGGACTCTCCACCGGCGCCGGGAGGTCACCCCGGTCGCCTGCCGGTTCGAGCGAGGCCGAGCCGGACGACTCCTGCGTCGTACCGGATGAGCCCCGCTCGTCGTCACGCACGCCGTGAGGGCCGTCGGACGGCCCACGCCCCGCTCCCCGCAGGGGGAAGCGGCGCTTCCGAGGTGGGGTCGAGCCAGTCACGGCCGACCCGTCCTCAGTCGCAGTCGCGGCAGATCGGCTGGCCGTTCTTCTCGCGGGCCAGCTGGCTGCGGTGGTGCACCAGGAAGCAGCTCATGCAGGTGAACTCGTCCTGCTGCTTGGGCAGCACGCGGACGGCCAACTCCTCGTTCGAGAGGTCGGCCCCGGGCAGCTCGAGGCCCTCGGCGGCCTCGAACTCGTCGACGTCGACGGCCGAAGCCGACTTGTCGTTCCGACGGGCCTTCAGTTCCTCGAGGCTGTCCGAGTCAACGTCGTCGTCGGTCTTGCGTGGGGTGTCGTAATCGGTTGCCATGGTCGCTCTCCCCCTCTGGGTGTTTGCGGTGTCTCCAGCGCACGTAACGCGTGAGAGGCCGGACTTGTGCCCGACCCGAGGCGGAGATTTTGCCTCACATCAAGGTCTGTTACTCAATCGACACCCAACCGGATCCCCCGAGAGTGATCGGCTTGGATGGCGATCGGGACCGTACACGGTCATGGCGCCGCTCTCCAAAGGCGCCTCACCGTGTACTTCCCGTGAGCACGGCACCGGAAAACCCGGATTTTACGGGCTTTGTGGCACCAGCTGTGATCACGGAGCGTGGATAGTCTGAATATCGCCCTTGTGATCGATCACACAGGGGACCGTCCGTCGGGTGTCCCGAAAATTCCGCTAAAAGCGAACAGTCCCGTGCGTGTCGGCGTCATGGTCTCAGATGGGGAGTGTGACGCGCATCACGAGACCGCCCCCCTCTCGCGGCTGGGCGGAGATATGCCCGCCGTGCGCCCGTGCGACGGACCGGACGATGGACAGACCCAGGCCGACCCCCTTGTCGCTGCCGGTGCGCTCCGTGCGCAGCCGCCTGAACGGCTCGAACAGGTTGTCGATCTCGTACGCCGGTACGACCGGTCCCGTGTTCGACACGACCAGGACCGCCTGGCCGTGCCCGACCTCGGTGGTGACCTCGACCCAGCCGCCCGAGGGCACGTTGTAGCGCACGGCGTTCTGCACCAGGTTCAGGGCGATCCGTTCCAGCAGCACACCGTTGCCCTGGACCACGGCGGGCTTGCGCTCGCCGCGGATCTCCACGCCCTTGGCCTCCGCCTCGGCGTGCACCTGGTCGACCGCCTGCTCGGCGACCTCCGCGAGGTCCACCGGCTTGCGCTCGACGATCTGGTTGTCGCTGCGGGCGAGCAGCAGCAGGCCCTCCACGAGCTGCTCGCTGCGCTCGTTGGTGGCCAGCAGCGTCTTGCCGAGCTGCTGGAGCTCCACCGGCGCGCCCGGGTCGGACAGGTGCACCTCCAGGAGGGTGCGGTTGATCGCGAGCGGGGTGCGCAGCTCGTGCGAGGCGTTGCCGACGAAGCGCTGCTGGGCCGTGAAGGCCCGCTGGAGGCGCTCCAGCATGTCGTCGAAGGTGTCGGCCAGTTCCTTCAGCTCGTCGTCCGGGCCGTCCAGCTCGATCCGGCGGGACAGGTCCGAGCCCGCCACCGCGCGCGCCGTGCGGGTGATCCGGCCGAGCGGGGACAGCACCCGGCCGGCCATGGCGTAGCCGAAGGCGAAGGCGATCACCGCGAGGCCGAGCAGGGCCAGCAGGGAGCGGCTGAGCAGATCGTCGAGGGCGTGCTGGCGCTGCAGGTTCACGCATGCGGACATCGCGTGGTTGAGCTCGTCCGGCGTGGGGTTCTGCGGAAGAGCGCAGGTGTTGCTGCCGACCTTCCCGTAGATGACCGTGAAGGGGAGTTCGCTGCCGACGCTCAGCGCCTGTGCGGCGAGCAGGTAGATGATCGACAGCAGCATGATGCCGGCGATCAGGAACATGCCGCCGTACAGGAGCGTCAGGCGTATCCGGATGGTCGGACGCAGCCACGGGAAGGGAGGCTGCGGTTTTCTGGGGTCCCAGGTGGGCTTCGGCGGCGCCTGGGCGGGCGCGGGTGTCGTGGCCACCGCGGATCAGATCCGGTAGCCGGAGCCGGGGACGGTGACGATGACGGGCGGCTCGCCCAGCTTGCGGCGCAGGGTCATGACCGTCACGCGCACCACGTTGGTGAACGGGTCGGTGTTCTCGTCCCAGGCCTTCTCCAGCAGCTGCTCGGCGGAGACCACCGCGCCCTCGGAGCGCATCAGCACCTCCAGGACGGCGAACTCCTTGGGCGCGAGCTGGACCTCCTTGCCGTCGCGGAAGACCTCGCGGCGGTTGGGGTCGAGCTTGATGCCCGCACGCTCCAGGACGGGCGGCAGCGGCACGCTGGTGCGCCGGCCGAGGGCCCGCACCCGTGCGATGAGCTCGCTGAACGCGAAGGGCTTGGGCAGGTAGTCGTCGGCGCCGATCTCCAGCCCCTCGACCCGGTCGCTGACGTCGCCGGACGCGGTGAGCATGAGCACGCGCGTGGGCAGGCCGAGCTCGACGAGCTTGCGGCAGACGTCGTCGCCGTGCACGAGCGGGAGGTCGCGGTCGAGGACGACCACGTCGTAGTCGTTGACGCCGATGCGCTCCAGGGCGGCCGCACCGTCGTACACGACGTCGACGGCCATGGCCTCCCGGCGCAGTCCGGTGGCCACCGCATCGGCGAGCAGCTGCTCGTCCTCGACGACGAGTACGCGCACGTCGCTTGTCCTTCCTGTGTCCACCCGCATAGCCCCTCGGGCGCACACGGGCAGGATTCTTCGTGGATGTGGCGTCCATCCTGCCCTTTTCGGCTGTAAGTCGGCGGTAAGGCGGGAGAGCGGGCACGGATGTGCGGGCGATCGGCGCTGGAATAGCGGATTTTCTCGTGCGGTTGAGGTTTCCACGGAAGGGAGCGGGGGGAGGACGGTTTACACCCCGCGATCACACTCTGCTTGTGCCGCAACACCATGCGGTACGTCGCTGTCCGCTTTTCCACAGAGTGGTCGTGGGTGTCCGGCACCGTGGCCGCCCGGCACAGGGCTGCGCCGGACATCCACAGGAGACGTGATCGCCCCTTCCCAACGGCACACCCCCGTGCCATCGACCCACGACCCTGGACGAGGGGGCGCAGCATGGACGCTTTCACCGCAGGACTTCTGCAGCGCATAAAGACGACCGAGTCCGACCTGACGCGGGCTCGTGACGAGGGCGACGAGTTCCTCGTCGAGGTGGAGCAGGGCGAGCTCGACGACCTGCACCGCCTCGCCGCCGAGCACGGCGTGGAAGTCGGCATGTCCGCCGTCTGATCGGTTCGTACGTACGACAGCGGGGCCCCGGGCGATCC
>NZ_JBEOWS010000277.1:0-13294 GCF_040296125.1 Streptomyces sp. NPDC002265
ACGGCGGTACGGACCAGGGTCTCGGGGCCCTCTGCGGTGGACAGGTCGACGGACACGACGGTCACGTCGTGCGCGGCGGCCAGGGCGTCCAGCTCCGGGGTGGAGGTGCGGCTGCCCGCCACGACCTTGGCGCCTTCGCGGACCAGGCCCTCGACGACGGCCAGGCCGATGCCCTTGCTGGCTCCGGTGACGACGGCGACCTTGCCCTTGAGGTGCAGTTCCATGACGATCCTTTTCTGGATTGATTAATACATAATTACGGCATGAGCCCCCAGGAAGGCGCTGGCAGCAATGCGCCGAGACTCCTCTCGGGCCGTGCATGGCCTGTCGGGAGACACTCGCCGCAACCGCCGTACCGCCCGATCGGACCCTCCGGCACTCCCTGCAAGTGCAACACTAGCAGGAATTGTTTAACATTCAATCATTGATCGAAGTGGCCTCCGTCACCCCTTCGGGCAGGCACGGCGGCATCGGGCGGATCGAGGCCACGCCTGCGGACAGCGCCGCACCGGAACAAGAGCTCTGCGCAGCTGTACGTCGGTCCAACTGCCCCGGGGCGACACAGATTCTGCCCGCGCCACTCAGGTCAACGTCTACTGGGGCAACAGCGGCTGCATGGGGGTATCGCCAGGCCAGTGCCGAACCGCCTACTGGCAGCGCACCAGCGACTCTGTCCACATGGTCCACGTCGACGCCTACGTCACCGGTGGCGGCTACATCGCGGTGCTGACGTCGATGTCGCCCAGGGCGCCGGCCTGGCCTCGGGCGGCATCGTCGCTCCTTGTCTCTGGTCGTTCTGGCCTTGCCCCACCCAGGCAGGAGGCAGCTCCCGGAGCCCGGTGCCGCGCCGCTGCTGCCTCTGCACGAAGACTCTGTGCCCGCCCGAAACAACAGGTGCACGTGATGTGAACCTTTCCCCGGGTCGCCTACGTGCTTACAGTGCGGACCTCTTCTGACACATGCGTGGTTGAAGAGGGGCGGCCGGCTGCGCCTCACTCGGCCGCCCCGGCCCGCTTCCGGCTCGCACTGACCCGTGGGGGGACAGGGCGTGGCAGGAAGAGAACCCGGCATCTTCGTCGTGCCGGGTTCTCACCCCCCCCACCACACACCGTCATGCGGGCCATGTGTGTTCGCCATGGCTTTGCGCGGCTCGCATCGCAGTGTTCACCCCAGTCTGTGGCGGCTGTCGACAGGGCGTCCTGCTGGGGTGGGGCCCCGATGCGAACGCTGTGCACGCGGTGGTGTCCTGACGTCGTCGGCGATCACCGTGTGTGCGGCCAGGAGCGCAGGATCGTCGGCGGCCGTCCCGAGGAAAGGGTCCTCCGCCCTGGCTTCTACGCCGCCTTCGCCGTACCGAGCGACGTCCCTTCAGTCCCCCGGTTCCATCCCATCCGTTCTCCCTGTCATCGAACCGAAAGGCGACCAGATCTCCATGTCTGCCGACCTCCCGTCTCCGACCGGCCGCCGCGGATTCCTCAAAGGCGCTGCTGGCGCCCTCGCCGTCCCCGCCGCCGTCGGCCTCGTCGGCGCACTGGCCGAACCCGCCCGCGCCGACGACAACGGTCTGCCGGACTTCGCGCCGATCCCCGCCTCCTCGGTCGGGCCCACCCCGAACGCGGACGGCTACTACGTGGGCCGGATCGACGGAAACCTCTACTGGGTCACCGACTCCTACTACCAGTCCATGTTCCTGACGACCACACGCGGCGTCGTCCTCGTCGACGCTCCGCCGACCATCGGGCACAACCTGCTCCGCGCGATCGACGACGTCACCCGGGCCAACGGCCGGCCCGGCAAGGTGACGCACCTGGTCTATTCGCACTCGCACGCCGACCACATCGGCGCGGCCGGTCTGTTCGGAACAGACGTCACACGGGTCTCGCACGCCGCGACGGCCGGTCTGCTGGCCCGTGCGGCGGACCCCAACCGTCCGCAGCCGACGGTCACGTTCCGCGACAAGTACCAGCTCAAGGTCGGCGGCGAAACCCTTCAGCTGGCATACCACGGGCCCAACCACTCCCCCGACAACATCTTCGTCTACGCGCCCGAGTACGCCACCTTGATGCTGGTCGACGTCCTGTATCCGGGCTGGGTGCCCTTCAAGAACCTCGCGGTCTCCCAGGACATCCCCGACTGGATCAAGGCTCAGAGCATCGCGATGGACTACCCGTGGCAGACCTTCGTCGGCGGCCACCTCGGGCGCCTCGGAGTCCGCGCGGACGGCACCCTGCAGATTCAGTACATGAACGATCTGGAAGCCAGTACCCGCTCCGCGATCGACTCCGTCGACCCGAGCCCGTACTTCGCCAAGTACGGCGCACAGGGCAACTCCTGGGCGATCTTCAGGACGTTCCTCGACGCGGTCGCGGAGACCGCGGCCGCCCCGGTGGCCGCGAAGTACGCCGGAGTCCTCGCCGCCTCCGACGTCTTCACCAAGGACAACGCCTGGACCCTGCTGGAGTCCCTGCGGATCGACGCGGGTGTCCTCGGGCCGTTCGGCGTCCGGCCCTGAATCACAGGGGTGTCACCCCGGTGCGAGAGCACCGGGGTTCCCGGTTCCGTGGGCACATGCCGGGTCGGCACTCCCTTACGAGAAGACTCCGCTCCGCTTCCTGTTCCCGTGGCCTTCATCCACGGGCTCTGACTGCACAACACCTCCGACAGCCGTGGATCGGCCTGTTCGGCGAGCGGGGCTACAGCCCGTCCGCGCCCGGCCGGCCCAGCGACCCGGACACCGTCGAGCAAACACGTCAGAACCCGGAGGGCATCGCGGGGCACGGCATCGACGACGTCGTGGAGCACTGTGCGGTTCTGATCGCGAAGCTGCCGACGCGGCCCATCACGGTCGTCCGCTCCTTCGGCGGGGTGATCGCGCAGAAGCTGCTCGGCCAGGACCGCGCCGCCGCGGCGGTCGCGATCGACGCCGCACAGATCAAGAGCGTACTGCCGCTGCCGCTGTCCGCGCTGAAGGCGACGTTCCCCGTTTTCAAGAACCCGGCCATGAGGCGTCGCCGCTCTGGCCGAGGTGGCCTGCCCGGTCCCCGTCGAGAGCCGTCACCGAAAAGTCGGGGCCATCAATTCTGGTCTTCGGACATGCCCTTTCAGGCTTTCCGTCTACCCGATCGAGCACCATTGAGCAGCTATCCGACTGTTGCATCCGGTGGGGATTCTACAATGCGGCCGCCGAATCAGGCATGGCTCTGGGCGCATTGACAGGCATTCAAAGCCCTCTCTAAAGTTGAAGCATCAACAAAACATCGCCGGTGTCGTTTCCATGCCAGCTCACGCCACATGCCCGGGGGTCAACTCGCACGACTGCGAGCCTTCCTGTGACTGCACACCAGCGTTTCGCAAAAACAACAGTCGCAGCCCGGCACTCTGCCGCGCCGCCAGCACATGTGGGCGGCCGGAACGGAACGCCCCTTGGAGAACAGAGCATGAACCGCAAGACCTGGGTGCTGGCAGCAGTCGCCGGCCTGCTCACGCCGGTTGTCACCGCGTGCGGCGATTCCGACAGCGGGAACAAGGCCGCCACCATCGTCATCGGCACCACCGACAGGTTCACGGCCACCAAGGACGCCCCGGCCCCCCTCGACCCGGCCTATACCTACGACACCAACTCCTGGAACCTCCTGCGCCAGACGGTCCAGACGCTGTTGGTCGAGCCCAAGGGCGAGGGGGCCCCGGTGCCCGAGGCGGCCGAGCGCTGCGGCTTCGACGGAGGCGGCGACAACCGTTACGTCTGCACTCTGCGCGAGGGCCTGCAGTTCGCCGACGGCGACAAGATCACCGCGGACATCGTGAAGAGTTCCATCGAACGGGCCCTGCGCATCAAGGCCGACACCGACGTCTCCGCACTGCTGAACACGATCGGCACGATCGAGACCCGGGGCGACCGTGAGATCATCTTCCATCTCAAGACGGCAGACGCCACTTTCCCGTACAAGCTGACGACTCCGGTCGCGGGCATCGTCAACCCCAGGGACTACGACGGAGACAGGCTCCGTGACGGCTTCGCCGTCGACGGTTCGGGCCCGTACACCTTCAAGGCCGAGGTGACGGACGACGCCATCACGACCGTCACCTTCACCAAGAATTCGCTCTACAAAGGCAGCCTGGAGGTGAACAACGACCAGGTCGTGGTGCGTGTCTTCGACGACGCGAAGGCCATGGGCACCGCCATCAGCCGGGGCGATATCGATGTGATGATACGCACGATGTCACCCGCCCAGATCGAGCAGCTCGAGGCGGGGAACGACAAGAGCGTCAGTCTCGTCGAAATGCCCAGCCTGGAGATCCGCTACCTGGGTTTCAACACCGACGCGCCCACTGTCAGGGCCAAGGCCGTCCGGCAGGCCATGGCCCAGATCATCGATCGCGGCGAGCTGGTCTCCAAGGTCTACGGCACTCAGGCCGAGCCCCTGTACTCACTGATCCCGGCATCCCTCACCGGGCATTCCAACTCGTTCTTCAACAAGTACGGCACTCCCGACATCACAAGGGCGAAGAACCTCCTCGACGCGGCAGGCGTCGCCACTCCGGTGAAACTGACCATGCACTACACCACCGACCACTACGGAACGGCGACGAAGCAGGAGTTCGAGATCCTGCGCAAGCAGCTCGATGCCAGCCACCTGTTCGATGTCACCCTCCAGGGCACCCCCTGGGCGGACTTCAGCACCGCTGAACGCAAGGGCGACTACGACGTCTACGGCATGGGCTGGTTCCCCGACTTCCCCGACGCCGACAACTTCGTCGCGCCCTTCCTCGACAAGGACAACTTCCTCAACTCGCCGTACTCGAACAAGACCATCCAGCAGTCACTGATTCCCGAGATGAGGCGCGACGCCGATCGTCTCAGGACCGTGAAGACACTGCCCCGGATCCAGGACATCGTCGCCGACGACGTCCCCGTACTGCCTCTGTGGCAGGGCAAGCAGTACGTGGCCGCACGCGACGACATCACCGGAGTCGCCTACGCCATCAACTCCTCCTCCGTGCTCCAGCTGTGGGAACTCGGCCACGGCCTGAGCGACTGAGCACGCACTGCGTCGTCGGCGGCGCAGTGCGACCCGACGACGGGAGGGCGGTACCGCGATACCGCTCACCCGTCGTCCGTCTGCTCCGCCACCGCCCCGCCGCCCGAAGTCACGGCCACGGTGGGGGCAGCACCTGCTCCACCCAGATCGACTTCCCCGAACCCGTGTACCGGTAGCCCCACCGCTGCGAGGCCTGGGCCACGAGAAACAGCCCGCGCCCCCCTTCGTCCATCGTCCTGGCGTGGCGCAGCCGCGGTGATGTACTGCTGCCGTCGAACACCTCGCAGGTGAGCACGCGGTGGTGGATCAGGCGGAGCCGGATCGGTGCCGCCCCGTAGCGGATGGCGTTGGTGACCAGCTCACTCACGATGAGTTCGGTGGTGAACTGCAGGTCTCCCAGACCCCACTCCTCGAGCTGCCGATCCGCCAGTGCCCGGGCCTCCCTGACATAAGCGGGGTCGACGGGGATCTCCCAGGTCGCCACGGCGGAGGACGAGAACGAGGCGGTGCGGGCGAGCAAGAGGGCGGCGTCGTCCCGCAGCGGGCGGGAGACAAGGGCCGCCACCGCGTCGTCGCACATTTGTTCAAGAGGTGCGTCCGCGTCGCCCAGCAGGGAACGCAACTGCGCGACGCCCTCGTCCATGTCCCTGCTGCGGTCCTCCACCAGGCCGTCCGTGTAGAAGGCCAGCAGGCTGCCGTCGGGGCACGTCATCTCGACGGCTTCGAAGGGGACCGACCCCACGCCCAGCAGCGGGCCGACCGGGAGGTCGGGCACGAAGGTCGTCCCGTCCGGCCGTGTGATCACCGGTGCGGGGTGGCCGGCACGCGCCATCGCGCATGTCCGGTCGACGGGGTCGTAGACGGCGTACATGCACGAGGCACCCAGGGTCCCCATGAGGCTTGGACCCTCCTCGCCGCAGCGCGTTCCCGATGGCTGCTCCGCGCAGATACGTGTCACGAAGTCGTCGAGGTGGGCGAGCAGTTCGTCGGGCGGCAGGTCCATGGCCGCCAGGGTGTGGACGGCGGCACGCAGTCGCCCCATGGCCGCCGCCGCATTGACGCCGTGCCCCACCACGTCGCCGACCACCAGCGCGATCCGGGCTCCGGAGAGAGGGATCGCGTCGACCCAGTCCCCGCCGACGCCCGCCTCCTGCGAAGCGGGAAAGTAGCGCCAGGCAATCTCAGCCGCCTCGTCCGCGCCAAGCCGCCCCGGGAGCAGGCTCCGCTGCAGCGACAGCGAGATCCTGCGCTCCTGCGCGAAGCGGTGCGCGGCGACCAGCGCGGAACTTCCGTGGACCGCCAACTCCTCCGCGAAGGCGAGGTCCTCCGGCGTGAAAGGCTCCTTGTCACGGGCGCGCAGGAAGGTGACGAGGCCCAGCGAGAGAGCGCTTGCGCACAGCGGGACCATGATCGGCGGGTGGAACGCGTCTTCCTCTCCCGTCGGGGGGCGCCCGGGCGCGCTCTCGGTGGTCCGGGCTGCGGGCGCGGCGTGAGCCGATGCCCCGAGGACGCCCTTCCCGTCCTCCAGGCATCGCACGGCCGGCGACTGCGGGCCGTACTCCACCGCGTCGCCCCTGCCTCGCAGGGAACTCGCGCACACCCCGTCGCCGGCCTGGTGGCCGGCATGGCGCAGGGAGACGGATCCCTGTGCGGAGGCACAGGGGATCTCACTGCCCTGGAGCACGGCGTCGGCGAGGTCGATGCTCACCAGGTCCGCGAAGTCCGGCACGCAGATCTCCGCGAGCTCCTGAGCTGCCCGGACGGGATCGAGCTCCTTTCCGCACGCACGGGCTCTGCTCAGCATCAGCTCGCGACGATGCCTGCGCCACCGTTCGGTGATGTCGATCACCAGGTAGCACAGGCCGGTGGGCTTGTCGTACTCGTCCTCGAGTCGGAAGAAGGACGCCGAGTACATGTGCTCGCCGGTCGGGTCGGACAGGATGGGGCCCCTGTACTCGTAGTCGATCCGTGGTGTGCCCGTCTCGAGGACCCGGCGCATCGCGGCCTCACCCGCGGCCGCCTGCTCGGAGGGGAAGACCGCGCTGAGCGTGCGCCCCAGCCGGTCCGCCGCACCGGACGTCCGCACCAGAGCCTCGTTGACCCAGGTGTATCTCAGGTCCGTGTCCATGACGGCCATGCCGATGGGTGAGTGGGAGAGCAGGCCGTCCAGCAGAGACCGGTTCACCCCGGGCAGCGCGCCCTCGTCCGGGTCGAAGACCGTCATCAGCCAGTACGCACGGCCCGCGGCGCCGCCCATCGCGCCCATGCGGACCCCGAGCCGCAGGGTGTGTCCGGCCCGGTGGCGGACCTCTACGACCCCGTTCCAGTCTCCGTTCTCGGGGCGCGGCACTTCCCCGCCGGGCGTGAGCACCAGGCCGACGGGGCGGTCCAGGATCTCGTCCGCTCGATAGCCCAGCAGCGCCTCGGCGGCCTCGGACCACCCAATGACGTTGCCCACGCCGTCCAGGAGGGCCGTGGCCGGCGTGACCGCAGGCCCGACCGGCTGCCGTGGCGAGGGATTTCTGTCATTCTGAACCGCGGTCATGGTATTCCCGGTCGAATGGGCGCAATATGCGTAGGTGTAAAATGCATGAATTAGACTGATTTCCTCTCTGCCCAGTCTGCGTCACCGGATAAACGATCGCCACATCTGCGTGCGACACGTCGGCGCCCCGGGCACGGCCTCCGTGCCTCCCCGGGCACGACGGGTGAGCACGCCCCCTCGGGCCGAAAGACCGCGGGACGGACCCGTCGCCCGTCACGGCGGAGCCCGGCCGCCAATTCGGTCCAAGCGAAGTTCCCCAAGGGGCAGTCTTATTGACCGCTTCGCTATTCTCCGGGCGCCCTCCGTCCCGTCACAATGTCCATGGCCTGGGCAGATTGCATAAGCTCTGGATCGAATATGCGGCTTGGCCGACACAGACAACGACCACCCGGGCCTGCGGACCTCTCTCAGCCGTGGCGAGAGGGGATGGCTCACGCGTCACCGTTCTGGTGCGCTGTTCGTTCGGAGTGGGAGTCTGGCCTTGGGCCACCAAATTTTCTCTGCGCACGTGCTCATTCCCGTGCTCGCATTCACGACCATGTGCGTCGGCTCTTACCAGGGGTGGGCCTGCATGGTTCGCTTCCGGGCGCATACAGGGCGCTCATGGCTCGCTCTCGCGGCCCTGGCGCTCGGTGCCGGCCTGTGGGGCACGAATGTGATCGCCCTGCTCGGTTTCGGCGTGTCCGACCTGCCGATCGGCCACGACGCGCTGCTGACCCAGCTCTCGGCGGTGGTCTGTGTCGGTGCGACGGCGCCCGGTCTTCTCCTGGCCGAGACACGGCGCACCCGGCCGGGGGCAGTCGCCGCCGGCGCCGTGATGACGGCCGGCTTCACCGGAGCGTTCGTTCTGGGCACGAGCGCCCTCGAAGCGCCCGCGCGGTTCCATACGTCCGTCGGCATCGCTGTGGTCGGCATCGCTCTGACGGCGATCGCCATGGCGGCTGTCCTGTGGCTGACAACGACGGTTGTCGCGCACCGGGTGGCCGTCGCGGTCTCCGCGCTGTCAGCGGCACTGCTGTGCGCGGCTCAGTACGTGAACCTCGCCGCGTTGACCGCGTCATCCACGCCCACGGGCACTCAGGCCGGCGCTGATCCGAACGACCCCACCCTCACCATCGCGGTGACGGCCGTCCTGGCGCTGGTGGCGCTCACGGTGGCCTTCAACCTGTACATCACTCCGGCCCAGGACGTGCGGGACGCCCCCGCGCCACTGGCCGCGCGTGAGATGCCGGAGTATCTGCTGATGGACGGCCGGACCGGTGATGCGCCCGCCGTCGGCCTGCCCGTCCCCGTGA
Organism: Streptomyces sp. NPDC002265; assembly: GCF_040296125.1. Classification (NCBI taxonomy): domain Bacteria; kingdom Bacillati; phylum Actinomycetota; class Actinomycetes; order Kitasatosporales; family Streptomycetaceae; genus Streptomyces; species Streptomyces sp. NPDC002265. The sequence continues at coordinate 8,880 of NZ_JBEOWS010000277.1, forward strand.
CCACTGGTGACGACCTGGTCGTCGAGGCCAGTCCCGTGCTGCGCGTCGGTGGCTGACACTGCTGTGAGGAACGGCGGCGATGGATCGCCGTGCCCCGTCCGCCGGTCGGCAGCCGACCGGCGGACGAGCCGCGTCCAGTCCAGGGCACGAAGGACAGGGAAACCTTTCTTCATGAACGGACCGCTCCCCGTCGGCCGGATGGATCGAAGATCCGGCACCCCCTCACGCAGCGCCCATCCGCATCGCGCAGGCCACCGCATGGGTGCGGTCGCGCAGATCGAGCCGTCGCGTGACCGGCGTGGTCTCGCCTTGCGCCGACCGGACCGTCGTGGCGAACCACCGTGCTGTCACGGCTTGTAGAGCTCCCAGAAGCGGAAGACCGTCGAGGCGTCCAGGCAGTACGTATAGCCTTCGACGCCGGTGCGAACGACCGCGTACTGCTTCGCCTGCCAGATCGGGAGCATCGGCAACCGGTCCGCCACGATCTTCTGAATCTCGTCGAAGTCGGACGCCGTGCGTGAACGGTCGCTCATGATCGCTGTGCGCGGGATGAGCTGCTGCGTGATGGTCTCGTTCTTGAAATTGTTGCCCAGCACGTTCTCCGGACCGAAGAACGGTGCGGTGAAGTTGTCCGGGTCCGGATAGTCAGGAAGCCAGCCCTTGACATAGACCCCATATTTTCCGGCCGCGATGTCCTTCTCGTACTGCCCGTACGAGACGGACTTCATCTGGGCGTCGAACAGACCACTGGCGTTCAACTGGTCGGCGATCGCCTTGACTTCATCGTCCGTCGCCGATCCATAACGGGTCGGGGTGGACCACAGGGTCAACTTCACCTTGCCGGTGATGCCGTCCGCCTGCAGGGCCTCAGCCGCCTTCGAGCGCGAGGGATCCGCACCGTAACGATCGAAGAAGGCGGTGTTGTGACCCGTGATGCCGGCCGGAACGATTGAGTACAGCGGGAGGGCCGTGCCCTTGTAGACGCGGTCGACCAGTGCGTTCCGGTCGATCAGATAGGCGATCGCCCGACGGACTCCGAGACGGCCCACGACCGGGTCGTCCATGTTGAAGACCAGGTCCTGGACCTCGGCGCTGTTGCCCTCGGCGACATCGATGTCGCCGCTCCCGCCCCGCTTCTCGAGGTCGGCGATGTCCTGAGCGCTCAGTCCGCGGTAGGCGATATCGACGTCTCCGGCGGTGAGAGCCTGCTTGAGGGTGCCCCGCTGACCGTGGAAGAACTCCAGAGTTACACCGGAATTCCTCACCTGCGCGTTGCCCTTGTAGGAGTCGTTGACCGAGAAGGTCGCCCGTTTCTTGTCGAACGAGTCCAGCGTGTACGGCCCGGATCCGATGACGGCGTGATCCTGCCTGATCGCGTTGGGCGGATACTCGTGCCGGTCGACGATGGATCCGGCGCCTGATGCGATCTTGCTGGGGAAGGTGGCGTCCGGCGTGTCGAGGTGGAAGACCACGGTCCTGTCGTCCGGCACCTCCACTCTGTCGAGCGCCTGGAACATGACCGCCGGCCCCGCCGGATCGTCGATCCTGCGCAGACGGTCGAACGAGAACTTCACGTCCTGGGCAGTGAGCGAATCACCGTTGCTGAAGTGCAGCCCGTCCTTGAGGGTGCATCGATAAACTTGGCTACGAGAATCTGAGAAGGAGCACTTCTCGGCCGCGTCGGGTTCGGGCTCCGGTGCACCACCTCTGGGAAAACTGAGCAATGACTGGAAGACATTGTTGAAAAGCAGCCATGAACCGGGGTCATAACCGGATGCAGGGTCGGTCGCCATAACCTCGTCGGACATCCCGATCACTATGCCGGCACCACCGTCCGAACCGATGCCGAACCCACAGCCGGTCAACAATGCGGACGTCAGCCCCATCAAGATGGGCAAAGTTGTCCACCTGCTGTGCTTGATCACTTGAAATGCCTTCTTCTCTGCTCTGGTTATTCATGCTCTTGCCGCGGAACGGGCGTGATGCCGGATGCATTGCTCAGCAGACCTGACACAGACGCCCACAGCATCGGGTTCTATCAGCCGTCGCCCCATGAAATGACCGTGGCCGGTCCGGCCAGGATCGTTTGGGCAGAAAGTGGTGACTCACAGGCAGTATCGAAGACCTCACGGCGAAGTCGCCGTGGCGCATGTGATAAAACGGCAATGCACCTCGACAGGGGGGCGCCTTTCACATCCCATCGGTGCACCCGGGATCAGGCATGGCACCCCTATTCGAAAAAGTGGCGGCGGCTGTACCCGCTCTCGATCGCGCCGGCTGACGGAGGCGGTCGGCAGGCTCGGAGCCGTAGGTGGCCGTCGCTCTGCGGGGCCCTCGACCGGCGAAGCCGGGCGTGCTCGGTGTGCAGCGGGGATACGGAGTGCCCGGGAACACGGAGCCTTTTCCAACTTCACTTTCCTGTCGGGCAGTTGGGCTGACAGACAGATGAAGCCCCTGGTAGATGGGTTTTCGACCAAGAGAACCGTCTCCACCAGAGGCTTCCCATACTTGTCTACCCGTCCGGCGTCGACATGTCCTGCCCTGCGCTTCCTCGCCGCCCGCCTGAGGGAACACCGCCGCGCTCTCGGAACCCGGTGGCGGCGCCTGAACGCAGGCCGACAGGCCCTGCTCACCCTCGCCCATCTGCGCAACAGCCAGTCCTACGCCCAGCTCGCGGCCGGATTCGGGATCGGCACCACCACCGCCTACCCATACATCACCAAGGCCGTCAACCTCCTGGCCGCCCTCGCCCCCACCCTCACCGAAGCCGTACGAGCGGCGTCGACGAAGGCGTACGTGATCCTGGACGGGTCGCTCCTGCCCATCGACCGAATCACCGCCGATCGCCCGTTCTACTCGGGCAGACACAAGAAGCACGGCATGAACCTGCAGGTGATAGCCGATCCGAAGGGGCGTCTGATGTGGGCTTCACCAGCCTTGGCCGGCGCCGTCCACGACGTCCGGGCAGCGCGCGAGCACGGCATCATCGAGGCACTCGCCGAGGCCGACATCACCTGCTGGGCAGGCAAGGGCTACCAGGGTGCAGGCGGCACGGTCCGTCTTCCTTACCGCAGCCGATGGCACATCCTCTCCACCGGCCACCAGGCCGTCAACCGCTCCCACGCGAAGATCCGCGCACTGGTCGAGCAGGCCATCGCCACCCTCACGTCCTGGCGCCTCCTCCGCAAACTCCGCTGCTCGCCGACCCGGATCACGAGCCTCGTCCAAGCCGTCCTGGCCCTCCAGCTCGCCGCCACGGGCTGCGGTCAACCCGCAGCATTCACCAGATCCGTCAATTCGGCCTCGGTCGTCCCAGCCCACACACGAACGTCGAAGGTGTAACCCTCATCGCAAAACACCAGGTCAAGGCCCATGGACACCAGCCTGCGGAAAACCATCACCACCAGATCGCGTCTTCCTCCCAGACATCCATGTACAGCCAGGTACCGTCCTCGTGCAGATACGCCTCACCTGGGCCGTTCCCCGTCTTGAACTGCCACATGAGGCTGCGCACTTCGCTGCGGCGCATCGAGTCGATCTCGACCTCAGACCACCGGGCACGAATAGCGTCTGTCAGCGCACTCCGATCGATGCGCCATCCGCCCGCATCACCCTCGACCACCGCCACGAGCGTCATGGCCAGGGTCTACCAGATGTCCGTGACACAGCGCCGATCGGCTGTCGCCTGAAGTTGGAATGGGATCAAGGGCCAGCTCCCGGCAGGGAGCACCGACCGGGGAGCGGACCCTCCTTCGCCTCCCGCCTGCGTGGGGGACGACAGGATCGGAACGCGGGGCTCCAGGGCCGAGAGGTTTCGGTCCCGCTCGTGCCTCCGCCTCCATGGCCGAGACGCGAGCTCTACGAGCGGCTGTCCCGGGCGAGACGGCACATGAGGTGTCCGTTTGCGTCCCGCCGTCGCGGCTCGGTCCGGCGGCAGGAGTTTCTCGCGACGGCAGCGGGGGCGAATGAGGCGGCCTGCAGCGCTCCAGGCCTCCGCCGGGGAGCAAAGGGCCTGGACCGCTGCAGGAAGCCGATCAGGATCGATCAGCCGCTCCGCCAGTCCGCACCCGGCACCCTCCATCCAGGGCGACCGGGCCGACACCGCGAGCCTCGCAGCGACGACCGCGGCCCGGCAAGCGTGATCAGCCGATCGTGCCCTCACGGACTGCGCGCATGACCCGTCAGGCAGTCTTGCGCCCGCCTCACCGGATCCTGCCCGGCCGTGGCCGGGCAGCGCCGAAGCATCTCCTCGCCCGCGCAGACGGCGCCGGTGAGTGAGACCGACCATAATTGATTGACTATTCCATAAAGGGCGCTACCCTGGCGCCATGGCTCGTACCAGGGAGTTCGACATCGACCAGGCGGTGGACCGCGCCATGGATTTGTTCTGGCGCCGCGGCTATGCCGAGACGTCC
>NZ_JBEOWS010000278.1:0-13287 GCF_040296125.1 Streptomyces sp. NPDC002265
GGTCGTACGGGTTCCGGGCGCGCCCCCGTGTTTGGTGCGGTAGGCGGGTGTCCGCGTAGTATCTACGCGCGTCAATGCTCTGTCCGTCCAAGCCGGTTGCCGGGAATTCGGCCAAGTGTGGTCACCGGTGGGCAGATGAACCGGGCGGCATGGGTGGAAATCCGTCTAGGCTGAGTGGTCGAACCGAGACGCGTACGGCCACGGCCGTGATGCGTACGGCCGCCAAGGCGTCCTAGGAGAACCAGCCCATGTCAGCAAGCCCCAGCTCCTCCCTGCCGCCGGTGCGGCTGCACCCCGAAGCGGAGCTGGCGCGGGACGCCCTGTCCACGCCGTTGCTCTCGCGGGCCGCGCGGCTCGCCCGCTGGGCCGGTCCCGAGACCCGGGTCGAGGCCGGGGGCGTACTCGTCGAGGAGCAGCTGCCCGCGGCCGCCGAGGTCCTCGGCCTGACCGGTGACGACGCGGCCGCCCTGGCGAGCGAGGCCTGGCGGATCGCCGTGGACGCCGGACTCGTCGAGGTCGTGGACGAGGAGGCCGGCACCGTGGCCGCGGGCGAGGAACTGGGCCTGCTGTTCGGCGGCTCGCCGCGCGACGTGCTCGACGTGTGGCTGGCCGCGCTGGAGGCGGTGCTGGCCGACGCGAGCGTCCCCGACCTGGACGAACTGATCGAGGCGATGGACGAGGGCGGCGAGGTCGACCTCTCCCGGCTGGACTGGGACGCCGAGGCGGAGGCCGAGTTCCTCGACGGCGTCCTCGGCAACCTCTATCTGCTCACGGTGAGCGAGGACGGGCCCGGTGACGGCCCCGTACCGCTTCCCGCGCTCGCCGCGTCGATGATCGTGCCCGACGGCTCGCGCGAGCCCACCAACGACATGCTGGAGCAGGTCTCCGACGCCATGATGCGGCTGGACGAGCAGTTCCGGCTGCTGGAGCCGGTGGGGCTGGTGGACTACCGGCCGGTCGACGAGGCGCTGATGACGGACGCCGACGACACGGCCGCGCAGCCCTCGGCCTCGGTCGACGACACCGACGTCGCCCGCTACGGCATGGTCCGCCTCACCCCCCTGGGCTGCTACGGACTGCGCGCGCGGCTGCTGGACGCCGGCTTCGCGGCCCCGGCCGTGGGGGAGCTGTCCGACAAGGGCGCGGACGCGCTGCTCGACGGAACGGCGGCCTTCCCCCCGGCGGCGGCGCACGCCGAGACCCGGACCTGGCTCGCGCAGCGCGAACCTCTCGCCGCCGCGCACGAGTTGCTCGCGGCGGCGCGCGGCACCGACGACGGCGCACCCCTGCGGCGGCTGCGCTGCCAGCAGGCGCTGTCCCTGGTCGGCCCGGAGGCCGAGCCGGCGCTGCGTGACGTGCTGGACGACGCCGAACTCGGCGGGCTCGCCCGGGTGTGGCTGAGCGAGCACGGGGCCGCCGACGTGCCCGTGCCGTCCCAGGCCATGGTCTTCTGGCTCACCATCGACACGGTCGCCGCACAGCTGGCGGCCGAGGGCAACTCCGAGGAGCTCCAGGCCCTCGTGGAGGGACTCGCGGAGCAGCACAGCGGTTTCTTCGCGGCCGCCTGGCGGGTGGACCACCCGGCCACGGCGGACGTGCTGGACGCGATGGGGCGCCTGCACCCGGACAAGCGGGTGGCCAAGGAAGCCCGGAAGGCGGCCTTCAAGGCGCGCTCGCAGCAGGGGTGAAGCCGCCCCGGTAACGGTGCCGGCCGAGGCTTTCCGGCGCCTACAGGGGCTGTCCGGTGCCTACAGGAGCTGTCCGGTGCCGGCCGAGGCCGTCCGGTGCCGACGCGGAGCCTTTCCGCGTCGGTGGCCGCCGCACGGCATTTCTTTGCCTCCTGTGGGGGAGGTCCGTACGGATTCATGGAACAGAGTCCGCATCGGACCACCGGTGTTCAACTCCCGTTCAGGTGAGGGCGGGACGGTTTCGCCGAAACCGCTCTCGGCCACCCTCCACGGCAATCCACCGTCACAGGAGACACCATGTCGCTCACCCGCAGGGACTTCGCCAGGAAATCCGCGATCACCGGTGCCGGGGTCGCACTGGCGGGCAGCGTCGGCGCGCTGGCCACCGCGCCGAACGCCCTCGCGTCCACGGACACCGGGAGCGTGGAGGAGGAGTCGGCGCACGGGCACCACGGCGTCGGCTACGGACCGCTGATCCCCGACCCGGACGGACTCCTGGCCCTGCCCGCCGGATTCAAGTACCGCGTCATCACCTACAGCGGCCGCACCAAGCTGGAGTCGGGCGAGTTCACCCCCTCCAACCACGACGGCACCTCCACCTTCGACGGCCCCCGCGGCACGACCCTGCTGGTCAACAACCACGAGCTGGCCGGCCCGCGAGCCAACTGGCCGCACCCGGTGCCGCTCACCGAGGGCCTGGTCTACGACCCGGCGGCGGCCGGCGGCTGCACGGTCGTCGAGATCCGCCCCGGCGGCCATGTCGCCGAATGGGTCGGCATCGCCGGCACCGCCACCAACTGCGCGGGCGGCAACACCCCTTGGGGTACCTGGCTGACCTGCGAGGAGACCGAGGACCGCGCCGGGACCAACGGTTTCACCAAGGACCACGGCTACGTCTTCGAGGTCGACCCCGCCGACCGCCGCGCCAACCGCGCACCCAAGCCCATCAAGGCGCTCGGCCGCTACGCCCACGAGGCCGTCGTCGTCGACCCCAAGCGCGGCCACCTCTACCTCACCGAGGACGCGTCCAACCCCAACGGCCTGCTGTACCGCTGGACCCCGCCCGAGGACCACTGCCACGGTCACGGCCGGCTGCGCGGTCTCGCCGACGACGCGGGCACCCTCCAGGCCTTCAAGTGCTTCGACTCCGGCGGCAGGTTCGTCGACGACCTCTCCCGCGCCACCAAGATCGGCACGGTGTACGGCGTCGACTGGGTCGACGTGCCCGACCGCGACGCGAAGACGGTCTCGGTGCGCAAGCAGTTCGCCGCCGGTGAGGTCACCCGCGCCCGCAAGCTCGAAGGCATGTGGTGGGGCGACGGCGGCACGTACATCGTCTCCTCCTACGCCCGTACCGAGAGCCCCGTCCAGCACGACGGCGCGGTCTGGTTCTACGACCCCAAGCGGCGCACCCTCACCCTGAAGGTCCTGCTCGGCGTCAACCCCGACCCGTCCGTCGACGGCGCCTTCGACGGCCCCGACAACATCACCGTCTCCCCGTACGGCGGTCTCGTCATCGCCGAGGACGGCGAGGGTGTCCAGCACCTGTTCGGCGCGACCGACAGCGGCCGCACGTACCCCATCGCCCGCAACGAGCTGAACATCGGCACGGCGGAGAAGCCCGAATACAGCGAGTTCACCGGCGTCACCTTCTCGCCCGACGGCAGGACGCTCTTCGCCAACATCCAGACCCCCGGCATCATGCTGGCCATCACCGGGCCCTGGAAGCGGCAGAAGCGCGGCTAGTTAATTCGCTCGCCCGTCCCGCGGTACGCCTCCTAGAGTGATGCATGTCCAGGTGCGAAGGCAGGACCTACTTCCACTCATAATGGGGCGGCCGCGGGTTCGAGTCCCGCCATCGGTACAACAGGCCGGTGTAGCTCAGGGGTTAGAGCACCTACGTCGGTTCCGCCGGCTTCGATCTCTGGACACCACAATTTCATGCACCTCCCGGTGCGCCGGCTGCGGCTACTTCTTCTCCAAAAAGATCCCATGCCGCCGCCGATTCTGATCTCGGGAGGCGCGGCTCAAGGTGGGTGCCCGGTGCGCGGACAGCGGATACTTCGGGAACTGGTGGGGTTGCATGCCCCGTGCGGGTTCGAATCCCGTCATCGACTTCGGGTCGGTGTGGCGAAAACGGCAAGACGCGCCAGTTGATAAGCGACCGCCGTCGAATTCGACCTCGGACACCCTCCTTCTGCCGTGCCTCCCTCCGAAACACGACTGCAAACACGACTGGAAAGTCGTCAGGAATTCGGGGGAATTCACCATGGCGCGATTCAACATCCGTACCGCGAAGGCGCAGCCCACCTCGCGGGTGACATCCACGGGCCGGGTGCTGCGCACCCATCAGGGCGGCCGCGGCCAGGAGCGCGACGCGCGCTCCGAGCTCTTTCTGCTCGCGCTGTCCAACTTCGTCTCCCAGCAGACCTTCTACGAGACCGGTGCCGACCGCGACGACCGGTTCGCCCGGCTGGTGCGCGAGCTCGCCGTCGCCGATCCCGAGTGGACGTCCGGCCTGCTCGGCTGGCTGCGCGGCGAGGGCAACATGCGTACCGCCGCGATCGTGGGGGCCGCCGAGTACGTGAAGGCGCGGCTCGATGCCGGGGCGGCCGACGGTCCCTCGAACCGGCAGGTCGTGGCCGGTGCGCTCCAGCGCCCGGACGAGCCCGGCGAGCTGCTCGCCTACTGGACCTCGCAGTACGGCCGCAACGTCCCGAAGCCCGTCAAGCGCGGGATCGCCGACGCCGTACGACGCCTCTACAGCGGCAAGTCGCTGCTGAAGTACGACACCGCGTCCAAGGGATACCGCTTCGGCGACATCCTCAACCTGGTGCACGCGGCACCGGACCCCGGCAAGCCGTGGCAGGGTGACCTGTTCCGGTACGCACTGGACCGGCGCCACAACCCGGACACGGCCGTCGTCCCCAAGTCGCTGCCCGTGCTCGCCGCCCACCGCGACCTGATGGCCCTGCGGCCCGCCAAGCGGCGCAAGGTCCTGACCGGAGCGCAGGGGGCGCAGCGTCTGGCGGAGGCCGGGATGACCTGGGAGGCGCTGGCCGGCTGGCTCCAGGGCCCGATGGACAAGGCGGCCTGGGAGGCCGTCATCCCCTCCATGGGTGTCATGGCGCTCGTCCGCAACCTGCGCAACTTCGACGAGGCCGGTGTGAGCGACGAGGTGGCGGCCCGGGTCGCCGCGAAGATCAGTGACCCGGCGGAGGTCGCGCGTTCGCGGCAGTTCCCCTTCCGCTACCTCGCGGCTTACCAGCACGCGCCGTCGCTGCGCTGGGCGTACCCGCTGGAGCAGGCGCTCGGCCACTCGCTGGCCAACGTGCCCGCGCTGCCCGGGCGGACCCTGGTCCTCGTGGACCGTTCGGGCTCGATGTTCTACTCGCGGCTGTCGGAGCGCTCCGAGCTCACCCGGGCCGACGCGGCGGCGGTCTTCGGCACGGCGCTCGCGCTGCGGGCGGCGGACGCGGACCTCGTCGAGTTCGGCACCACCAGCAAGCGGGTGGAGTTCGGCGCGGGCGAGTCCGTGCTCAAGGTCATCGGACGGTTCGGCGACCTGGGCGGTACCAACACGACCGAGGCGGTCCGCACGCACTACAAGAAGCACGACCGGGTCCTCATCGTCACGGACGAGCAGGCCGCGTACAGCCACTACGGCGACCCGACCGAGCAGGTGCCGGCGCACGTTCCGGTCTACACGTGGAACCTCGCCGGTTACCGCGCGGGCCACGGCCCCTCGGGCAAGGGCAACCGGCACACCTTCGGAGGGCTCTCGGACGCGGCCTTCCGGGTGGTTCCGCTGCTGGAGCAGGCGCGGGACGCGGACTGGCCGTGGGCGCAGGCCGGCTGAGGTCCGGGGGCCCGGGCGGCAGCCTTCGGGACCGAGCCGTGGGCGCGGCCCGTACTCCGGTACGGGCCGCGTTCCCGCGTGTGCAGGGTCCGGCCGGAAGCCGTTGCCCGCAGGATCTTCTAGGCGCCGCGCCCGTGGCGGGCGCCGGTGATCACGAACGCCGACACCAGCAGCGCGGCCAGTGCGATCAGTGCGCCCGCCCCGAACGCGTCGGCCGCGCCCTCGGTGAGGACGGCGGCGGGCGATCCGGTCGTGTGCCGGGTCGCCGTGCCGAACACCGTGACCAGGACGGACAGTCCGAGGGTGCCGCCGAGCCACTGGAAGGTCTGGAGCAGTCCGGAGGCGGCACCCGCCTCGTGCGGTGCGACGCCCGCGAGGATCGTCACGTTCAGCGGCATGAAACTCAGGCCGACGCCCACGCCGATCAGCAGCAGCGGCCCCAGCAGCCCGGCCGCGTAGCCGTCTCCGGGGTGGAGCCGCCACAGCCATCCGGCCGCCATGATGATCAGGGACATGCCGGTGAGCAGGACCGGCTTGGCGCCGAAGCGGGCCAGCAGCCGGGGCACGAAGCGCACGGTGGTGAACATCGCCAGGGTCATCGGCAGAAAGGCGAACCCCGCGCGCAGCGGGCTGTAGCCGAGGACCTGCTGGCTGAGCAGGGTGAGGAAGTAGAAGGCGCCGAACATGCCAGCGGGCAGCAGCAGCACGCCCGCGTAGCCGCCGGAGCGGTTCCTGCTCGCGAACAGCCGCAGCGGCAGGACCGGTTGCGGGGCGCGGGCCTCGATCAGGGTGAAGCCGGCCAGCAGGGCCGCCGCCGCGCCGAAGCCGAGCTGTGCCCGCGGGTCGCTCCAGCCGTCCGAGGAGACCCGGATGAACGCGTACACGAGGCCGGACATCCCGGCCGTGCCGGTCAGCGCGCCCGCCGCGTCGAAGCGGCCCGCGTGCCGGGGGGTCTCGGTCACGAAGCGGGGGAGGGCCACGGCGACGCCGATGCCGATCGGCACGTTGATCAGCAGGGCCCAGCGCCAGGAGGCCCAGGAGGTGAGCAGGCCGCCGAGGAGCAGACCCACGGAGGCGCCGATGCCCGCCATGGAGGAGTAGACACCCAGGGCGTGGTGCCGGCGCGGGCCCTCCGGGAAGTTGGTGGTGATCAGCGCCAGGGTGCTGGGGGCGATCAGTGCGGCGCCGACGCCCTGGAGCGTGCGCGCGGCGGTCAGCCAGAGGCTCTCGCCGGCGAGACCGCCCAGCAGCGAGGAGGCGGCGAAGACCAGGACGCCCACGGTGAGGGTGCGGCGCCGTCCCGCGATGTCGCCGACCCGCCCGCCGAGCAGCAGCAGACCGCCGAAGGCGAGGGTGTAGGCGTTGAGCACCCAGGACAGGCCGGTGGGGGAGAAGCCGAGGTCCCGCTGGATGTCGGGGAGCGCGACGTTCACGACGGTGGAGTCGACGCCGACCATGAGATAGGAGGTGACGATGACGAGGAGGGCAGCGCTTGCTCGGGCGGTCCCCCCGGGTAAGGCGCACGCCTTGGCGGCTTCCGGGCGGGCGGACGGTGCGGGAGGGGTGGACGGGGTGGACATGGGGCACTCCCTGTCTGGTGTCCCCGGGTGATGTGATGGACCATGCGGGCAGCACGGACTGCCCGCAGAGATAAGCGGGGACTGTCTCCGTTTAGTGCTCGTCAAGATACGGAGAGAGTCCCCGGTTTGCAAGGAGTGACGGGATGACGCAGGTCAAACCCATGCGCGCGGACGCTCGGCGCAACTATGAGCGGTTGCTGAAGGTGGCGGCCGAGGCCTTCGCCGAACACGGGGAGCGCGCGTCGCTGGACGACATCGCCAAGCGAGCCGGTGTCGGCTCCGGCACGCTCTACCGCCACTTCCCGACGCGGCAGGCGCTGCTGGAGGCCGCGTACGTGGACCGCATCGAGGCGCTGGCGGTGCGCGCCGGTGAACTCGCCGACGAGCTGCCCCCGGGCGAGGCGCTGGTGGAGTGGCTGAACGAGCTGTGTGTCGGCACGATCCAGGTGCGCGGCATGAAGGCCCTGCTGGGCTCGGCCGTCACGGACGGCAGCGTGGCCGCGGTGACCGCGTGCGCCACCTCCATGAAGGGCGCGGCGGCGCGGCTGGTCGAGGCCGCGCAGGAGGCGGGGGCGCTGCGGCGGGACGTCGAGCCGATCGACGTGCTGCGGCTGGCCCACGGCGTGGCGACGGCATCGGAACTGGCCAACGGGCAGGGGGAGTCCATCCGCCGGTACGTCGCCCTGCTGACGGAGGGCCTGCGGGCGTAGCCGGTCCGGGCGCTGCCGGCGCGGGGCGGTCCGGGTGTCGTGGAGCAGGGTGGGCGGTGGAGGGGCTCGTACGACCTCTGCCGAGCCCCTTGCCGCCGTGCGTGCCCCGTGCGGGGCCGGAACGCCTACAGGGCCTCGGCCGCCGGCTTCACCATGTTCCGTACCGTGCGTGCCTTGACGAAGTCGCCCATGGCGGTCATCTCCCACTCGCCGGAGAACTGCCTGATCAGCTTCGCCATCAGCACGCCCGTCTGCGGCTCGGCGTTGGTGAGGTCGAAGCGGACGAGTTCCTCGCCGGTCGCGGCGTCCAGCAGCCGGCAGTAGGCCTTGGCGACCTCGGTGAACTTCTGGCCGGAGAACGAGTTGACCGTGAAGACCAGGCCGGTGACCTCCTGCGGCAGACGGCCGAGATCGACGACGATCACCTCGTCGTCACCGCCGCCCTCGCCGGTCAGGTTGTCGCCGGAGTGCTTGATGGCGCCGTTGACGATGGAGAGCTTGCCGAAGTAGCAGCTGTCGATGTGGTTGCGCTGCGGGCCGTACGCGATGACCGAGGCGTCGAGGTCGATGTCCTTGCCGCGGTACGCCGGTTCCCAGCCGAGGCCCATCTTGACCTGGGAGAGCAGCGGGCGGCCGTTCTTGACCAGGGAGACGGTCTGGTTCTTCTGGAGGCTGACCCGGCCCTTGTCGAGGTTGATCTTCCCGGTGCCGGGCGGGGCCGCGGGCGGCGCCGGGGGAGCGGGCGGGGCGGGCGGGGTGCCCCAGGGCTGCGCGGCGGGCGGCGGCGGGGCGGCCGGCTGCGCGGGCACGGGCGGGGTGACCGGCTGGGCGGGCGGGGCGGCCGCGGCGGGCTCCTCGACCGACACGCCGAAGTCGGTGGCGATGCCGGCCAGCCCGTTGGCGTACCCCTGGCCGACCGCGCGTGCCTTCCAGGCGCCGTTGCGCAGGTAGACCTCCACGACCACCAGGGCCGTCTCGGTGCCGAGCTGCGGCGGCGTGAACGTGGCCAGGACGCTGTTGTCGTCGGCATTGCGGATCGTGGCCGTGGGCTCGATGCCCTGGAAGGTCTGGCCCGCGGCGTCCGGACTGGCGGTGATGACGATCTTCTCGATGCCCGGGGGCACCGCGGAGGTGTCGACCGTGATCGCGTCGGGGGCCGCGCCACCGCCGGAGCGGTAGGTCACGCCGGGTCCGCTCGGCTGGTTGTAGAAGATGAAGTCGTCGTCGGAGCGCACCTTGCCGTCGGCGGTGAGCAGCAGGCCCGATACGTCGAGCCGCACCGGAGCGGCCACGTCCACCGTCACGCGGGCGGCGGACAGGGGGATGTTCGAGCCAGGGGTCATAGCTGTCATGCCGGGTGAACGAGCGGACCCGCTTTACCGTTCCCTTACCTGAAGGCCAATCGGGTAGGGCGTTTCCCGGTCAGTACGGCCAGATCGGCGGATCGCTGACGAAGTGGCCGCCCAGGCAGGCCTGCGCGATGTCCGCCGGGTCCAGCTCGCCCTGCTCGGCGATCAGCTTCTCGGCGTACGGCTCGGAGTCGTCCCGCGGCTCGTAACCGAGCGCCCGCGCGCTCGACAGGTCCCACCACAGGCGCGTGTTGGCGGAGGAGCCGTAGACCACCGTGTGGCCGACGTGCTCGGCGGTCAGGGCCGCGTGGAAGAGGCGGGCGCCGTCGGCGGGGCTCATCCAGACCGACAGCATGCGCACGCTGGTGGGCTCCGGGAAGCAGGAGCCGATGCGTACCGAGACGGTCTCCAGGCCGTGCTTGTCCCAGTAGAGCTGGGCCAGGTCCTCGCCGAAGGACTTGGACAGGCCGTAGAAGGTGTCCGGGCGGCGCGGGGTGTCCACCGGGATCAGCGGATCGTCCCCGCGGGGTGCGGGGGTGAAGCCGACGGCGTGGTTGGAGGACGCGAAGACGATGCGTCCGACGCCTTCCTCGCGGGCGGCCTCGTACAGGTTGTAGGTCCCCTCGACGTTCGCCCTGAGGATCTTCTCGAAGGGGGCTTCCAGGGAGATGCCCGCGAGGTGGATGATCGCGTCGACACCCCGGACGGCCTCCCGCAGGGCCTCCCGGTCGGAGAGGTCCGCGGTGATCGCGTCCGGCTCGCCCTCGACGGGGAGCAGGTCGAACAGCCGGAGCGTGTGGCCGTGGGCCGGCAGCAGCTCGCGCATCAGGGTGCCGAGCCCGCCGGCGGCGCCGGTGAGCAGAACGGTGCGGGGAGCGGGCATCCTCGGGTCTCCTTGGGTCCGCCGCCTGGGACAGGTGGCCGCATGTGTGGACTGCATTCACACTCGTGGACACGCTAAGGATGGTCGACGTATCCCGTCAAGTGTGGCGAGGGCCTGCCGGATTCGTTTGTGTATTGCGGAGATGCGTGCTTGACCGGCCCTGATGGGGCTCCTTAGGGTACGAGTGTTCAGAAATGTAGACATGGATCAGAAACGTGAGCGCGCTTCGGAAACGTGAGCGCCTGTCCCAGGGAGAGCCCGTGACACCAGCCCCCCTCGCCGCCCGGCTCGGCGTCCCCAGCGGGCCGCTGTTCTTCCCCGTCACCCCCTACGGTCCCGACGGCTCCGTCGACCTCGACGTCTTTCGCACTCACGTGCGCCGCGGGGTCGAGGCCGGTGCCGCCGCCGTCTTCGCCTGCTGCGGCACCGGGGAGTTCCACGCCCTGACGCCCGAGGAGTTCTCGGACTGCGTCCGGGCAGCCGTGGAGGCGGTCGAAGGGCGGGTGCCGGTGGTCGCGGGCGCCGGGTACGGCACCGCCCTGGCCGTCCGCTACGCGCGGCTCGCGCAGGAGGCCGGCGCGGACGGGCTGCTGGCCATGCCGCCGTACCTGGTGGTCGCCGGACAGGAGGGCCTGCTGCGGCACTACCGCGAGCTGGCCGCCGCCACGGACCTGCCCGTCGTCGTCTACCAGCGCGACAACGCCGTGTTCACCCCGGAGACCGTGGTCGCCCTGGCCCGTACGGAAGGGATCATCGGCCTCAAGGACGGCCTCGGCGACCTGGACCTGATGCAGCGCATCGTGAGCGCCGTACGGACCGAGGCACCCGGCGACTTCCTGTACTTCAACGGGCTGCCGACCGCCGAGCAGACCCAGCTCGCCTACCGCGCCCTCGGCATCACCCTCTACTCCTCCGCCGTCTTCTGCTTCGCCCCGGAGATCGCGCTCGCCTTCCACCGAGCGCTGCGCTCGGCCGACGACGCCCTGGCGAACCGGCTCCTGGACGGCTTCTACCGCCCCTTCGTCGAACTGCGCGCCCAGGGCCGCGGCTACGCCGTCTCCCTGGTCAAGGCCGGTGTACGGCTGCGCGGGCTCGACGTGGGGGAGGTGCGGCCGCCGCTGCACGAGCCGTCCGAGGACCACGTCAAGCAGCTCGCCCAGGTGATCGAACGCGGCTACGCGCTGCTGGAGGAGGACCGGTGACCGCATCGGCGTTCCTCTACCCCTGGGACGTCAACGGCGATCCCGCCGCGCCCGCGCGCGTCGCCGGGCTCGGCGTCCGGCAGGTCACCCTCGCCTCCGCCTACCACTCCACCCGCGCCCTGACCCCGCGCCACCCCCGGCACCGCGTCGTCACCGCCGAGCACGCGGCCGTGCTCTACCCCCTCGGCGACCGCTGGGCGGACCGCACCCTGCGCCCCTGCCCGGCCGGGGACTGGGCCCCCGGCGACGCCTGGGGCGAGGCCGCCGACGCGCTCGCGGACGCCGGTCTGGAGGTGCACACCTGGGTGGTCCTCGCCCACAGCTCCCGGCTGGGCGCCGAACACCCGGACACCTCGGTCGTCAACGCCTACGGCGACCGCTACCCGTGGGCGCCGTGCATCGCGCAGCCCGCCACGCGCGCGTACCTCGTCGACCTGGCGGCCGAGGCCGCGGTACGCCCCGGGGCGCGCGGCACCGAACTGGAGTCCCTGGGCTGGTACGGGCTGCCCCATCTGCACGCCCACGACAAGACCGGCGGGGTCGCCCTCGGGGAGGCCGGGCAGTACCTGATGGCCCTGTGCTTCTGCCCCGTCTGCCGGGCCGGGTACGGGCAGCGGGACCTGGACCCGGACGCGCTGGCGGCCGCCGTGCGCGACGCGCTGGAGCCGCTGTGGCGGGGCCGGGCCGAGGACGACGGCGGCTGGGCGGGGGTCGTGAAACTGCTCGGCGAGACATACGCGGACGCTACGCGCGCGTGGCGCGACACCACCGCCCGCACGCTCCAGGAGGCCGCGGTCGCCGCCGTCCGCGCGGCCGCGCCCGACGGCTTCCAGGTGCTGTTGCACGCGGACCCGGTGCCGTACCACTGCGGCGCGAACGCGGGCGTCGACCCGGCGCACATCCTCGGCGTCGCGGACGGCGTGGTCGTGCCCTGCACGGGCGGCCCCGGCCTGCTCGCGCCCTTCGCCGGGCAGGGGCGGCGGGCGGCGGTCGTCGCCGCCAACCTCACCGTGGTCTCCGGGATGGGCGGCAGCCCGCACACGCTGGCGGCCGACGCGGCACGGGCGCGGGAGCTGGGCGCCACCGAGCTGCGCCTCTACCACGCGGGGCTGGCGTCGGACGCGGACCTGGCGGCGGTGCGCCGGGCACTCACCGGGCGCTGAGCCGGGGCGACACGGGATCCGGGAGAGAGGCGACACGGGATCCGGGAGAGAGGCGACACGGGATCCGGGAGAGCGATGAGTTCCGGAGGCGGCGCCGGTCCACCCCTTCAGGCACATCACTCTCCCAAGGAGCAACCCATGACCGACACCGACACCGGCACCGGCACCGGCGCGGACGTCACGGCCCTCGACCTCGGACCGCAGACCCGGATCGTGGCGGTCCTGGCGGCGGGCGTGCGCGACGAGCAGCTCGCGGACGGCACGCCGTGCCCGGACTGCGCGGTGCGCACCATGCTGGGGCACCTGTCCGGCCTGTCCGTCGCCTTCCGCGACGCCGCGCGCAAGGACTTCGGCGCCACCACCGACACCGCCCCGGACCCGGCAGCGGCCGACATCGGCCCCGACTGGCGCGAGCGACTGCCCGAGGTGCTCGACGAACTCGCCGGGGCCTGGCGCGACCCCGCCGCCTGGACCGGCATGACCCGCGCGGGCAGCGTGGACCTGCCCGCCGCGGTCGCCGCCGCCGTCGTCGCCGACGAACTGGTCGTCCACGGCTGGGACCTGGCGCGGGCGACCGGCCAGGAGTACGAGCCCGACCCCGCCGCGCTCCGGGCGTCGTACGACTTCCTCCTCGCCGTGGCCGACGACCCGCGGCGTGCCGGTGGCGCCTTCGGACCGGTCGTCCGGGTCCCGGACGGCGCCCCGCTGCTCGACCGGGTGGTGGGACTCAGCGGCCGGGACCCGGGCTGGAAGCCGTGACCGGCCCCGAAGACCGCCAGCCGTGACCGGCCCCGAAACCGGTGGCCGTGACCGGCCTCGAAACCGGTGGCCGTGACCGGCCCCGAAGACCGCC
>NZ_JBEOWS010000279.1:0-13279 GCF_040296125.1 Streptomyces sp. NPDC002265
TGCACAGCCGGGCCAGTAGGTCCTGGCCCATGCCGTGGGGCCCGGCCGGGGCACCGGACGGGCGGCCACCCGGGCCGGGTCGGACCAGGAGTCCCGCGGCAGGGGCGCGCCGGACGGCACGGCCTGTGCCGCCGCGGCGCGCGCTCGGACCACCGCCAGTGCGGCGGCCAGCTCCTCCGGGGTCGGATTGCCCCGTACGACCTTGATCGTCACAACCGCTCCAGGGTCTAGAGGGGGATGTTGCCGTGCTTCTTCGGGGGCAGGGACTCCCGCTTGGTACGCAGCTGACGCAGACCGCGCACGATGTGGCGGCGGGTGTCCGACGGCATGATCACGGAGTCGATGTAGCCGCGCTCGGCCGCCACGTAGGGGTTGAGGAGGGCGTCCTCGTACTCCTGGATCAGCCGCGCCCTGGTCGCCTCCAGGTCACCGGCGGCCTCCGCCTCCGCGATCGTGCGGCGGTGCAGGATGTTGACCGCGCCCTGCGCGCCCATGACGGCGATCTGCGCGGTCGGCCAGGCCAGGTTGAGGTCCGCGCCCAGGTGCTTGGAGCCCATGACGTCGTACGCGCCGCCGAAGGCCTTGCGGGTGATGACCGTGATCAGCGGGACGGTGGCCTCGGCGTAGGCGTAGATCAGCTTGGCGCCGCGGCGGATGATGCCGTCGTGCTCCTGGTCGACGCCGGGCAGGAAGCCGGGCACGTCCACGAAGGTGAGCACCGGGATGTTGAAGGCGTCGCAGGTCCGCACGAAGCGGGCGGCCTTCTCACTGGCCTTGATGTCAAGACAGCCGGCGAACTGCATCGGCTGGTTGGCGACGATGCCCACCGGGTGGCCCTCGACCCGGCCGTAACCGGTGATGATGTTCGGCGCGAACAGCGGCTGGGTCTCGAAGAACTCGGCGTCGTCCAGGACGTGTTCGAGCACCGTGTGCATGTCGTACGGCTGGTTCGCGCTGTCCGGGACGAGCGTGTCCAGTTCGAGGTCCTCGTCGGTGACGGACAGGTCCGCCTCCTCCGCGAAGACCGGGGCCTCGCTGAGGTTGTTGGACGGCAGGTACGACAGCAGCTGCTTGACGTACTCGACGGCGTCCTTCTCGTCCCCGGCCATGTGGTGCGCCACGCCCGACACGGAGTTGTGGGTGCGGGCGCCGCCCAGCTCCTCGAAGCCGACGTCCTCGCCGGTGACGGTCTTGATGACGTCGGGGCCGGTGATGAACATGTGCGAGGTCTGGTCGACCATGACCGTGAAGTCGGTGATGGCGGGGGAGTACACCGCACCGCCCGCGCAGGGCCCGACCACCAGGCTGATCTGCGGGATGACACCGGAGGCGTGGGTGTTGCGGCGGAAGATCTCGCCGTACGCGCCCAGCGACGCGACGCCCTCCTGGATCCGGGCGCCACCGGAGTCGTTGATGCCGATGACCGGGCAGCCCGTCTTCAGCGCGAAGTCCATGACCTTGACGATCTTCTGCCCGTAGACCTCGCCCAGCGCACCGCCGAAGACGGTGAAGTCCTGGGAGAACACGGCCACCGGCCGCCCGTCCACGGTTCCGTAACCGGTCACGACGCCGTCGCCGTAAGGGCGGTTCTTGTCGAGCCCGAAGTTGGCGGAGCGGTGCCGCGCGAACTCGTCCAGCTCGACGAACGAGTCCTCGTCGAGGAGCAGCTCGATGCGCTCACGCGCCGTCAGTTTGCCTTTGGCGTGCTGCTTCTCGACGGCGCGTTCCGAACCGGCGTGCGTCGCTTCCTGGATACGGCGCTGGAGATCCGCGAGCTTGCCCGCGGTGGTGTGGATGTCGATCTCTTCCGGCTCGGACATCGGGATACGGCTCCCTGCCTGCTCAAAAGGGGGGACGGTTACTCATCCGTAGAGTAGTGGCGGCCCTACCGTTCGGCAGTGCGGCGTTTCACACACCTAGGGTGGCTTGCATGACGCCGCGAGATGACTCCCACGGAAACGACAGTCCCTGGTCCGATCTGGATCGTCCGCCCCTCAACGCGGGCGCGTTGCGCCGCGCGCTGGTGCGTCCGGGCAGCCTGTGGACGGAGCTGGAGGTGGTGCCCTCGACGGGCTCCACCAACTCCGACCTGGTCACCCGGGCCGTGGACGCCAAGGTGGCCGAGGGCGCGGTTCTCGTCGCCGAGGAACAGAGCGCCGGGCGGGGCCGCCTGGACCGCCGCTGGTCGGCACCGCCCCGCTCCGGCCTGTTCTTCTCCGTCCTGCTGCGACCCGACGACGTGCCGGTGGCCCGCTGGGGCTGGCTGCCGCTGCTCACCGGGGTGTCCGTGGCGACCGGACTGGCCCGCGCCGCGGGCGTGGACACGGCCCTGAAGTGGCCCAACGACCTGCTGGTCACGGTCGGGGGCGAGGAGCGCAAGGCGGGCGGGATCCTCGCGGAGCGCGCCGGGGAGGACGGCGTCGTGATCGGCGTCGGGGTCAACGTCACGCTCCGCGAGAACGAGCTGCCGGTGCCGGGGGCCGCTTCGCTGCTGCTGGCCGGGGCGGCGGCCACCGACCGGGATCCGCTGCTACGGGCCGTGCTGCGGGCCCTGGAGGACTGGTACGGACGCTGGCGGGACGCCGGCGGCGATCCGGTCTCCAGCGGTCTCCAGGAGACGTACGCGGCGGGCTGCGCGACGCTCGGCCGGACCGTGCGGGCCGAACTGCCGGGCGACCGTTCGATCGTCGGCGAGGCGGTGGCGGTCGACGGGGACGGACGGCTGGTGCTGGCCACCGGCGAAGGGGTGCAGGAGCCGGTCGGAGCGGGCGACATCGTGCATCTGCGACCTGCCTGAGGTGCGGGCGGACCGTCGGGCGGGTGTCATGGAAGGGCCGGTCCGTGCCATCCGGCCCGCCCGGCGTCCGGGCCGTCGGAGCGACGGCGGGGCCGGGTCCGCCGAGTACCCGGCGGGGCCCGCACCGGCCTGCGACGATGCCGGATGACGCACGCGCACGGGAAGGGAACGTCGGGTCCACCTGACGGAGTGAGCTGGCGCACACCTGCCGTAGAGTAAAGGCCGGTCGATACCTGACCGTGGCAGATCGGAAGGGCAACAGGCGTGACCGTCGACGACACGGGCTCCGGCGCGGACGCGGACGGCCGGGTCGATCCACCCCCGTTTTCGACCTCGCCCGAGCGCAATGAGCCGCAGGGTGCCGAATCCGACGGGAACCCCCTCGCCCTGCGTCTCGAACAGCTGATCCTGGGCGCCGAGCGGCGCTACACCCCCTTCCAGGCGGCCCGTAGCGCCGGTGTCTCCATGGAGCTGGCGTCGCGGTTCTGGCGGGCCATGGGCTTCGCCGACATCGGCCAGGCCAAGGCGCTCACGGAGGCGGACGTGCTGGCCCTGCGCCGGCTGGCCGGTCTCGTGGAGGCGGGCCTGCTCAGCGAGGCCATGGCCGTGCAGGTGGCCAGGTCCACCGGGCAGACCACCGCCCGGCTGGCCGAGTGGCAGATGGACTCCTTCCTGGAGGGACTGACCGAGCCGCCCGAGCCGGGGATGACCCGCACCGAGGTGACGTACCCGATCGTCGAGCTGCTGCTGCCCGAGCTGGAGGAGTTCCTCGTCTACGTCTGGCGCCGTCAGCTCGCCGCCTCGGCCGGCCGGGTCGTGCAGGCCGCCGACGACGAGGAGATGGTCGACCGGCGCCTGGCCGTCGGCTTCGCCGACCTGGTCGGCTTCACCCGGCTGACCCGGCGGATGGAGGAGGAGGAGCTCGGCGAGCTCGTCGAGGCCTTCGAGACGACCTCCGCCGACCTGGTGGCGGCCCGTGGCGGCCGGCTCATCAAGACGCTCGGCGACGAGGTGCTGTTCGCCGCGGACGACGCGGGGGTCGCCGCGGAGATCGCGCTGCGGCTCATCGAGACCATGGCCAACGACGAGACGATGCCCGAACTGCGGGTCGGCATGGCCTTCGGCACGGTGACGACCCGGATGGGCGACGTCTTCGGCACGACGGTCAACCTGGCCTCACGGCTGACCTCGATAGCCCCGCGCGACGCCGTCCTCGTGGACGGGGCCTTCGCGCAGGAGCTCATCCGCACCGGTGAGGCGCCGGTCTCCGAGGCGGAGGCGGCGGAGGCCGCGGCCGCCGCCGAGAAGGAGGGCGAGGAGCCGCCGACGTACCGTTTCGCGCTGCGGCCGATGTGGCAGCGACCGGTGCGCGGACTCGGCGTGGTCGAGCCGTGGCTGCTCACCCGCCGCGACGGCGAGCAGCGGTAGCGGCTCGGTTTCCGGCTGCCGGCTGCTGGTGCCGGGTCAGCGGGCACCCAGGCCGGCCCCCAGGTCCAGTGCGTCCACGCACAGGCCGATGACCGGCACGCACAGCCCCGGCGCCGTCGGCACGTCCTGCGGGCCCTGTCCGTCCTGCTGATCGTCCTGCTGGTCCGCCGGGGCGGCGGTGGTCGGTGCCGGTACGGGTCCCGGGGCCGTCGGATGCGGGGTGGCGGCGCCCGTGACCTGCGTACGGGGTGCCGGCGTGGACGCGGGGACAGCGGTGCGGCCCGCGGCGGAGGCCGCCGCCGGGGGGAGCGCGGAGGCCGATGCCCGGGCCGGGTCCGCCGGGACGGGGGTGACGCGGGTGGTGGTCACGACCGGGCCCGACCCGCCCGTCACGGAGGTCGACGAAGGGCTCACCCGGGGCACGGCCGCGGCCGTGGCGCCGGGCGACCGGTCCCCGCCGATGTCCGGGCTGGGCCCGGTCTCCGCCGTGCCGAGCCCGCCGACACCGGAATCGGGCGCCATCCGTACGAGGCTCAGCACACCGGCGGCCAGCGCGAGCCCGCCCGCCGCGAGCAGCACCTTGCGCGGGCGCGGCCTGCGGTGCCGGCCCCGGGGAGCCCAGGGACGAACGCCGACCGGCGCCGCAACACCGAACGGCCGCCGCGCACCGCCGGGCCCCTTGCCACCCCCGCCCCGAACGGCACCGGCCACGCCCGGCACCCCCGCGGCTTCCTGCGCGCCCGGCGTACCCCCCGCGCCCACTGCGCCCGCCCGGCCCGCCGTGGCCGGTGCTTTCGGCATGGCTCGCGTGTCCGCCGTGCCCGCCCGGCCCGGCGTGTTTGCGGCACCTGCCCGGCCCGCCATGCCTGCCCGGCCCGCTGCGCCCGGCGCGTTCGTCGCGCCCCTCCCGCCCGCCCGGCCCGCCGTACCTGCCACGCCCGGCGTGACCGGTGCTTCCGGCATGGCTCGCGTATCCGCCGTGCCTGCTGCGTCCGGCGCGGTCGCTGCGCCTGCCCGGCCCAGGGTGCCCGCCATGCCTGCCCGGCCCGCCATGCCTGCCCGGCCCGGCGTGCCTGTCCGGCCCGCTGCGCGCGGCGCGTTCGTCGCGCCCGTCCCGTCCGGCGTGGCCGGTGCTTTCGGCATGGTTCGCGTATCCGCCGTGCCTGCTGCGTCCGGCGCGTTCACTGCGCCAGCCCAGCCCAGGGTGCCCGTCCCGCCCGGTGCTTCCGCCGCGCCCGCCCGGCCCGGCGTGCTTGCCACGCGCACCCCGGCCGGTGCGTTCGGCGCGTTAGCCGCGTCCGCCTTGTCCGGCGTGCCTGCCCGGCCCGGCGCGTTTGTCGCGCCCGCCGCGCCCGCCGCGCCCGCCGCGCCCGGCATGACCGACGACCTCGCCGACCCTGCCGCGCTCGGTGTACCGGCCGCGCCCGGCGTGCCTGCCGCGCCCGCCCGGCCCGCTGCGGCCGGCGTGCCCGCCGGCCCTGCTCCCCCCACCGGGTCCGCCGACCTCACCGCGCCCGGTGTACCGGCCCCGCTGGCCACGCCCGGCCCGCCTGCCGTGCCCGCACTACCTGGCGCGCCCCACGCGCCCAGCGCCCCCGACGCGCCCGGCGTGACCGGCGCGCCCGGCGTGACCGGCGCGCCTGCCGAGGCCGGCGTGCCTGATGCGGCCGTTCCGCCTTCGGCGGTCGCCGTGGTGGCCTTCCCGGTTTTGTTGATCGGTGCGGTCTTCTCGACCGCTGTGTCCGTCATCGTGATCCCTCCCGATGCGCCCGCGCCCCCGTTGCGCCATGGCGGAGCGCACGTTATGCGCTGCGGTGGGCGATCGGCCGCCGGTTGGGCGAGATGTCACTCGAACGGGTAATCGGGTGTGATCGCGGAGGCCGCCCGCGCCGGAGCCCGCTCTTTCCCCCGCGGGACCGGGCTGCGATGATCGGACGAAGTCGGATGTTAACCCGCGTTAACCGGAGGGTGTCATGAGCGAGGAGCGGTTCGGGGAGTTCGTGCTGGTGAGGCGGCACGGCGACGGGCATGTCGCCGAGCTGGCCCTCGACCGGCCCAAGGCCATGAACGCGGTCTCGACCGAGATGGCCCGGTCGATCGCCGCGGCCTGCACGGCGCTGGGCGACGACCGGGACGTACGGGCCGTCGTACTGACCTCGACCCATGAGCGGGCGTTCTGCGTGGGCGCCGACCTGAAGGAGCGCAACTCCTTCACCGACGCCGACCTGATGCGGCAGCGGCCGGTGGCGCGGGGCGCGTACACCGGGGTGCTGGAGCTGCCGGTGCCGACGGTCGCCTCGGTGCACGGGTTCGCGCTCGGCGGGGGCTTCGAGCTCGCGCTGTCCTGCGATCTCATCGTGGCCGACGGCACGGCGGTGGTCGGGCTGCCGGAGGTCTCCGTCGGTGTGCTTCCGGGCGGTGGCGGCACGCAGTTGCTGCCGCGCCGGATCGGTGCCGCGCGGGCCGCCGAGCTGATCTTCACCGCGCGCCGGGTCGAGGCGGCCGAGGCGCGGGAGCTGGGACTGGTGGACGTGCTCGTGGAGGAGGGGCGAGACCGGGAGGAGGCGCTGGCACTGGCGTCGCGGATCGCCGCCAACTCGCCGGTGGGGCTGCGCGCCGCGAAGCGGGCGCTGCGGCTCGGGCACGGCCTCGACCTGCGGGCCGGCCTGGAGGTCGAGGACGCGGCATGGCGGTCGGTGGCGTTCTCGGGGGACCGGGCGGAGGGCGTGGCGGCGTTCAACGAGAAGCGCACGCCCCAGTGGCCGGGCGAGTGAGCTGACGCCTGCCCGGCGGCGGGCCGCCCGGGGGCCGCGTGCGTCCGTTCCCGCTGCCGGACCGGCACCCGTCGTCCGTCCACCTGTTCGCCGTATCAATGCCCCGATTGTCATGAAACCTCCCTAACCTGGGGTGATGGGTGAGGACAGTCGGCTCGCGGGCGTGGTGGCGTTGGCACAGGGAATGGCCGCGGCCCGCACTCCCCGTGAGTCATGGCGGGCGGCGGCCCTCGGGGCCTGCCGCGCGCTGTCGGGCAGCTTCGCCGCGCTGTCGGTCTGGGAGCGCGAGCTGGGCCGGCTGCGGGTGCTCGTGAACGTGGGCGACCGGGCCCCGGACGAGGAGGAGTTCCCCGAGGGGGAGGCCTATCCCGTGCACCAGTTCCCGGAGATCACCGAGTTCCTGCACGAGCGCTGGGCCGCGGGCGGGGAACCCGACGCCTGGGTCGAGACGGCCTTCGGCCACGCCTCCGGTGGTTTCGGTTACTGCCATCAGCGGGTCGCCTCGCTGCGGCGGCGCGGGCGGGGGTGCTGTGTCGTCGCGCCCTTGGTGATGCACGGGCGCGCCTGGGGCGAGCTCTATGTCGCCCGCGCGGCCGGCGCGCCCGTCTTCGACCGCGGCGACGCCGACTTCGCCACCGTCCTCGCCTCCGTCGTCGCCGCCGGGATCGCCCAGACCGAGCGGCTGGAGGAGGCGCGCCGGCTCGCCTTCACCGACGCGCTCACCGGGCTCGCCAACCGCCGCGCCGTGGACATGCGCCTCGACGAGGCGATCGAACGGCACCGGCGCGAGGGCGCCGCGGTGGGCCTCGTGGTCTGCGACCTCAACGGCCTCAAGCGGGTCAACGACACCTGCGGGCACGCCGTCGGCGACCGGCTCCTCGAACGGTTCGGGTCCGTCCTGTCGCTGTGCGGGGCGATGCTGCCCGGAGCGCTGGCCGCCCGGCTCGGCGGCGACGAGTTCTGTCTGCTGGCCGTCGGGCCGCCCGCCGACGACGTGGTGGCGGCCGCCGGCGAGCTGTGCCGCCGCGCGGCCGAACTGGAGCTGGGTGACGGCGTCGCCTGCGGGGTGGCGTGCACCGAGGACGCCATCGGACCCGTCCGCTCGGCCCGCCGGCTGTTCCGGCTGGCCGACGCGGCCCAGTACCGGGCCAAGGCGCTGCGGGCGGACCGGCCGGTCGTCGCCGGGCGGGAGGGGCCCGACGACCCCGTCGTACGGCTGGCGGACGCGCCCTCGCGGGAGGCGAGCCCGGAGCGCCGCCGCTTCCGCGGGCGCCGCTGACGCCGGTCCGGCCTGTGACGGAGTCGGTAAGGGGTGCACCGGGCACCCACTGGTGACATCTTGGAATTCAGTGCGTACGCTCCTGAATATGGATATGCACACTGTGGTGGTGGGGACGTCCGGGGTCACCGCGTCCGACGTTCTCGCCGTGGCGCGCGACGGCGCCCGGATCGAGCTCTCCGACGAGGCGGTGGCGGCCCTCGCCGCGGCCCGCGAGATCGTGGACGCGCTGGCGGCCAAGCCCGAGCCCGTCTACGGCGTCTCCACCGGCTTCGGCGCACTGGCGAGCCGGCACATCAGCCCCGAGCTGCGCGCGCAGCTCCAGCGCAACATCGTCCGCTCGCACGCCGCCGGCCTGGGCCCGCGCGTGGAGCGGGAGGTCGTACGGGCGCTGATGTTCCTGCGGCTGAAGACCGTGTGCTCCGGACACACCGGTGTGCGGCCCGAGGTCGCGCAGACCATGGCCGACGTGCTGAACGCCGGTATCACCCCGGTCGTGCACGAGTACGGCTCCCTCGGCTGCTCCGGCGACCTGGCACCGCTGTCGCACTGCGCCCTCACCCTGATGGGCGAAGGCGACGCGGAAGGTCCCGACGGGGTCGTCCGCCCCGCGGGCGAGCTCCTCGCCGAGCACGGCATCACCCCCGTCGAGCTGCGGGAGAAGGAGGGTCTGGCCCTCCTCAACGGCACCGACGGCATGCTCGGCATGCTGGTGATGGCCCTCGCCGACCTCGACACCCTCTACAAGACCGCCGACATCACCGCCGCGCTGTCGCTGGAGGCCCTGCTCGGCACCGACAAGGTCCTCGCCCCCGAGCTGCACGCCATCCGCCCGCACCCGGGTCAGGGCGCCGCCGCCGCCAACATGCTGGCCGTGCTGAAGGGTTCGGGTCTGACCGGGCATCACCAGGACGACGCCCCGCGGGTCCAGGACGCCTACTCGGTGCGCTGCGCCCCGCAGGTCGCGGGCGCCGGCCGGGACACCCTGGCGCACGCCCGGCTGGTCGCCGAGCGCGAACTGGCCTCGGCCGTGGACAACCCCGTGGTCCTGCCCGACGGACGCGTCGAGTCCAACGGCAACTTCCACGGCGCGCCCGTGGCCTACGTCCTCGACTTCGTCGCCATCGCCGTCGCCGACCTGGCGTCCATCGCCGAGCGCCGCACCGACCGGCTGCTGGACAAGAACCGCAGCCACGGTCTGCCGCCGTTCCTGGCGGACGACGCCGGCGTCGACTCCGGGCTGATGATCGCTCAGTACACGCAGGCGGCGCTGGTGAGCGAGCTGAAGCGGCTCGCGGTGCCCGCCTCGGCGGACTCGATCCCGTCCTCCGCCATGCAGGAGGACCACGTCTCCATGGGCTGGTCGGCCGCCCGCAAGCTGCGTACGGCCGTGGACAACCTCGCGCGCGTGCTGGCCGTGGAGCTGTACGCGGCGACCCGCGCCATCGAGCTGCGCGAGGGCCTGACCCCGGCCCCGGCCTCGCAGGCGGCCATCGACGCCGTACGGGCGGCGGGGGTGCAGGGCCCCGGACCGGACCGCTTCCTGGCGCCGGACCTGGCCGCCGCGGACGCGTTCGTGCGTGCGGGCCTGCTGGTGGCGGCCGTGGAGCCGGTCACCGGACCGCTGTTCTAAGAGCTCCAGGACGGAACAGGGCCCCGCCGTCCGAGCCGGACGGCGGGGCCCCCGTTCACCTCTCGGCGGCTCGCGGGTCGGCCCTGCGGCCGCTCGCGAGCCCGCCTCGCGCCTACTTGAGCTTGGCGACCTGTGCCTGGACCACGGCGGCCGGGTTGTCCATGGCCTCGCCGGTCGCGAACGCGGCGAAGTTCACCGTGTAGAACGTGGCGACCGTGTTGCCCTTGCGGATCACCTCGGTGTTGAAGGTGGCCGTGCCCTCGCCGTCCATGTCGACCAGCTCGGCGAACGCCACGGACTCGTCGCCGCCGCCGACGCCCTTCGCCGCGGTGACCTTGGTGACCTTCGTGTCCTCGCCGTCGGCCTTGAGGCCGTACCCGCCGGAACAGGCCTTCACCCCGTCGCTGACGGCCTTCAGGGCCTTCTGCGCGCCGTCGCCCTCGTACGAGGAGAGGCCCACGAACGTCATGGTGATGTCGAAGGCGTTCGCGACGTCCTCCGCACTGGCGTCCTCCGCGGGGACGGACTTGTCCGACGCCTTGGCCTGCTGGACGGAGTTGCTGGCACCGGCGGCCGTCTCGCCCGGGGCCAGACCGGCGGTCGCCCAGGCGAGCGGCGCGCACTCCGCCTTGTCCGTCTGCACCTCGGACTTGGACTTCGGCAGCGTGTCGTCCCCGGAGTCGACCTTGTAGCCCTTGACCTCGCCCTGGGCGAGCAGCAGCTTCTCCAGCTCGGCCGCGCCGAGTGCCTTCGCGGCCGGAGCAGTGGTTTTTGACGCGGCGGAACCCGACGCCTTGGCGTCCGCGGTGTCCTTGGAACCGTCGCCGGAACAGCCCGTGATGAGGGCGAGCGACAGCACGCTCACGGCAGCCGTGGCGCCGAGACGCGCCCCCGTTGATCTCTTCATGAGCGGACTATGAAGGTTGAGTCAAAGAACCGTCAAGTTCTTTAAAAACCAAGCCGTTCGCGACGGACCGCGTACGCCACGAAGCCCACGCCCATGGCGAGGCAGAGGGTTCCGCCGACCGTGTACGGGGTGGTGTCGAAGCTTCCGGTGTCGGCGAGCCGGGTCCCCTCCGTCCCGTCGCCCGCGGCCGTGCCGACGGCCGCGTCGTCGGCGGCGTCGGTCGTCGCCGCGGACATGGTCCGCGCCTGGGTGGTGGCCTGGGCCGACGCGGTCGTCGAAGGCTGCGACGCCGCCGGGCTGTTCTGGGACGCGTTCGCGGACGGCACGAACCACAGGGCCCCCAGAAGGGTTCCCGCGGCGGTGGCGGTCAGCAACGGACGGCGGGCAGAAGACACGGAATATCGATCCCCTTGTGGCGCTGGTGAATTGGCCGGGTAGGGCGATGCTAATGAAAGTCGCGGGTCGTGGGAAAGTTAGGGGAGGGCGGAGTCGTACGCTCCGTTCATGACTGCTGAAGAGACAACACGTTTTGTACGGCTTCGCGTGGAACTCGTTGTGGAAGTGGACGACACGGAGGCTCTGACGGCCGCCGCCTTGGCCCGGATCGCGGAGGACGAGGAGCTTCCGGGTGACGAACAGGCGCAGGCCGAGAGTGCTGTGACGGAAGACACCGCCGAGGCGCTCGCCTATCTGGTGGATCCGTTCGACCTGGTCAGTGAGGTGCCCGGGGTGGAGTTGCAGCAGGCCTCCTGGTCGACCGAGCTGGTCGAGTACGACCCTGATTCGCCTGACTGGGACGTGGACGAGGATGATGACGTCCAGGATGACGAAGGCGACCGCGAATCCGGCATCGGTTGAGCGGCCCGGGGAATTCGGGACCTCGGACGGCAACCATCGCCCGGGGTTTCTTCGTCTCAAGGGACGCACTGACCGACACCCGCACCACCGGCCCCGGCGGGTGACCGCCCGGCGGACGTGGCGCGACCCACATATGAGAACTATGTAAAAAGGGACGAACCGGTCGTAGCGTAGGTAGTTCTAAACGGGGACTCTCGGGGTTTTTGGGGAATTCGGCAACGATGGAGAAGCGTGTGATGACGGACAGCAAGCGGCGCAAGCGTCTCATGGCCGCGTCCGCCCTGCTCGGCGGTGTGCTCGTACTGACGGCCTGTTCCGGCGGTGACGCGGACGCATCCGGCAGCGGCGAGGGAACCTCCCAGGCCAAGGTCGACGAGGCGGCGGCCAAGAAGACGTCGGTGGCGCAGATCAAGATCACGCCCGCCGACGGTTCGTCCAACGCATCCATCAACAATTCCGCAGCCGTCACCGTGACCAAGGGCACCCTCACCGAGGTGACGATGACGACCTCCGACGGCAAGGCCGTCGAGGGGCAGCTGTCCGCCGACAAGACGAGCTGGAAGCCCAGCGGCCAGCTGGAGCGCTCCACCACTTACAAGGTCGCGGCCGCCGCCAAGGACTCCGAGGGCCGCGAGGCGCACGAGAACGCCTCGTTCACCACGGTCTCCCCGGCCAACAGCTTCATAGGGAACTTCACCCCGGACGACGGCTCCACCGTCGGTGTCGGGATGCCGGTGTCGATCAACTTCAACAAGGCGATCACCGACAAGGCGGCCGTCCAGAAGGGCATCACGGTCACCTCCAGCGCCGGTCAGGAGGTCGTCGGGCACTGGTTCAACGCCAACCGGCTCGACTTCCGCCCCGAGGACTACTGGAAGGAGGACTCCACCGTCACGCTGAAGCTGGCGCTCGACGGTGTCGAGGGCGCCTCCGGTGTCTACGGCGTGCAGCAGAAGACGGTCACCTTCCACATCGGCCGCAACCAGGTCACCTACGTCGACGCGCAGACCAAGCAGATGAAGGTCACGCAGGACGGCAAGACGGTCAAGACCATCCCGATCTCGGCCGGCTCGCCCGAGAACAAGACGTACCAGGGCCAGATGGTGATCTCCGAGAAGTTCAAGGAGACCCGGATGAACGGCGCGACCGTCGGCTTCACCGACGACGACGGCAAGGGCGAGTACGACATCAAGGACGTGCCGCACGCCATGCGCCTGACCAACTCGGGCACCTTCGTGCACGGCAACTACTGGGGTGCGAAGTCCGTCTTCGGCAACGTGAACACCAGCCACGGCTGTGTGGGTCTGTCGGACACCAAGGGCGCCAACGACCCCAGCACCCCGGCGGCCTGGTTCTTCGACAACTCGATCGTCGGTGACGTCGTGGTCGTCTCGAACACCGGCGACAAGACCGTCGCCCCGGACAACGGCCTCAACGGCTGGAACATGGACTGGGCGCAGTGGAAGGCGGGTTCGGCCGTCTGACGCCGACCTCCCCCGTCACCGACCGATGCCGCCCTCCGGGGCGGGAACGGCCGTTCGGGGGGTGCCCGGGCTGCCGGGCTGCCGGGGTTGCGGGAGCTAACCGGGGCCGCTGAGTGCTT
>NZ_JBEOWS010000280.1:0-13174 GCF_040296125.1 Streptomyces sp. NPDC002265
ACGTCCTCGGTGCGGTCGGCGCCGCCCAGGGCCAGCGCGGTGGCCACGGCGTGCGCCAGCGGATTGGTGAGGACGCCGTCGACCACGTCGGCGCCTGCGCCCGTGCAGCGTGCGTGCGCCGTGCGGGTGCGTCCGTTCACCCGATTGCCCCGAGGCGCTCGCGCGCCCTCAAGCGTGCGCACGCGCCGGTTTCGCCTGACGTCCGCGCGCTGCTCGTACGTCGGTTCACGCTCTCCTTCAGGCGTCGGTCGTAACGCCGGGTCACGTGCGGGGGCCGGTCATGTGAAGCGCAGCTCCGCCGGGCGCACCGAGCGGTGCAGCAGGGGCAGCGAGGTGGCCGCCGCCAGCAGGCAGCAGGCGTACACCGCCGGCGGGACCAGCAGCGCCGCGTACGGCACCGTCGGCGCGCCGTGGCCCGAGACGGCGGCGGAGTAGCAGACGCCGATCGCCACGCCGCCCAAGCCCGCCGACAGGACCGAGGGGGCGAGCGGCAGCGCGGTCTCCAGCAGCATCGCCCGGGCGAGCACCCACCGCGGCACCCCGGCCGCGGTCTGCGCGGCCAGGCCTCGCCGACGGGTGGCCAGGGCCTCCGCGGTGCCCACCGCCAGCCCGCACAGGACGATCGCGGCCGCGATCAGGATGCCGACGGCCGTGAGGTCGAGTCCCGTCGTGTAGTACGTCATGTCCGTACCGAGCTGGTGGAGGCGGCGCATCTCGTCGAGTCCGTCGAGCAGGACCTGCCGCACCCCGACGAAGCCCGTCCCCGCCACCGTCACCAGCAGTACGGCCGCATGGGTGCGGGCCGCGGCCCACGGGTCGTCGCGCAGCCGCTCCGCCGCGATCAGCGCCGCCGCGGACCGGGCGCGGGGCGCCAGCAGCCGCCCGGTGAGGGCGGACACGGCCCCGGCCAGCCACACTGTGCCTGCCCCGACGGTGACGACCAGGCCGACCAGCATCAGCGGCAGCCGCCCGGCCCCCACGTCCGGCATGCCGGAGGCGGTGAGAGCCATCGCAGCCGACGCCGGCAGGAGCATGAGCAGTGACCCGCCCAGGAACAGCAGCCCCGGCGCCCGGCCGGAGGCAGGGCGCACCCGGCGTACCCGGCCCAGCGGCGAGGCCGCCACCCGGCGCAGCGCCAGCGCGCCCGCCGCCGCGCCCAGCACCGGCACGACCGGCGCGACCAGCGTGAATCCGGCCCAGGTGAGGGCGGTCGGCGCGGACCACAGGTGCAGCAGCACCGGCACGGCCCCGGCGGTGGCGAGCACTGAGCCGAGCAGACAGGCCAGCCCCGTCTCCAGTGCGGCGATCCGGTGCACCTGCGCGGGCGCGGCCCCGGCCAGCCGCAGCGCGGCCAGCCTCCGGTCGCGGTGGACCGCGCCGATCCGGGCGCACTGGCCGAGGAAACCGAGCACCGGAACCAGCAGGAGCAGCAGTCCGGCGATCACTCCGGAGCGGGTGCCGGGCTGGTTCAGCAGCCCGTGCCCGACGGCGATGCCGTACCGGCCACGCAGCGAGGCCAGGGACACGGCCGCGAGCGCGAAGCCGGTCGCCAGCGCCGCACCGGCTGCCGTGAGACCGACCCGCCACCACTCGCGCCGGTCGGATCCCCGGGTCAGTTCCCAGGCCAGACGGAGGTCGGTCCTCACGCGGTCACCTCCGCCGGGAGCACGGCCCCATCGCTCATCCGGATCTCGCGGTCCGCGTACGCCGCCGTCCGGTCGTCGTGCGTGACCAGCACGACCGCCGTGCCGCACTCGCGGGCCGTGTGCACCAGCGCCGTCATGACCTGCTCGCCGGCCAGGGAGTCCAGCGCCCCCGTGGGCTCGTCCGCGAACACGGCCTTCGGCCCGGTGACCAGAGCGCGGGCCAGGGCGACCCGCTGTTCCTGGCCGCCGCTCAGCTCGCCGGGCCGCAGCTCCTGCTGCCCGCGCACCCCGAACCGCTCCAGCCACTCACCGGCCCGCTCCCGGGCCGCGGCCCGCGCCGTCCCGGCCAGCAGCAGCGGCAGCGCCACGTTGTCGACCGCCGTCAGTTCAGGGATCAGCTGCCCGAACTGGAAGACCACCCCGAAGTCGGTGCGGCGCAGTTCGCTCAGCCGCTGCTCGGACAGCTGGCCGAGGCGCTCGCCGCGGTAGTCCACCGAGCCTCGGTCCGGTCGTACGATCCCCGCCAGGCAGTGCAGCAGCGTGGACTTGCCGCTGCCGCTCGGGCCGGTCACGGCGAGGATCTCGCCCGCGTCCAGGTCCACCGACGCGCCCCGCAGCGCTTGGTTCCCGCCGTACGTCTTGACCAGGTCGCGGGCCTGAAGAAGTGGCACCGGGCCTTCCCCTTTGGTGTTCATGTCGCGTCGACCTCCGCGGTCAGAGTGGTCAGCCGGGCCGCTGTGGTGGTCATCCAACGGAGATCGGCGTCGAGGTGGTTGAGGGCGTAGTCCGCCGAGAGAACGGTCGCCAGATCGGCCCCCGGGTCGGTCTTGAGGGCGGTCAGTCGGCGCATCCGTTCCAGATGGGCGGCGCGTTGCGCGCCGAGGTAGGCGGCGGGGTCGCCGCCGGCCAGGATCGAGACGACGACCTTGGCGAAGATCTCGTTCGTCACGAACGGCGCCGGCGGCGCGATCTGCGCCGCCCACCGGGTCAGTTCACGGGCGCCCTGCTCCGTCGAGCGGTACGTGGTCCGCTCCGGGCCGCCGTCCGAGCCGGTCCCCTCGATCTCCGCGAGTCCGTCGCGGACCAGGCGCTGCAGGGTCGTATAGACCTGCCCGTAGGCCAGCGGACGGGCCTGCGGAAAGCGTTCGTCATGGCGTCGCTTGAGGTCGTAGCCGTGGCTCGGCCCTCCGGCGAGCAGCCCCAGCAGGATGTGACGGGTGCTCATGGAGATGATTATGCACTCGATATATGTACTGAGTGAATAGCAGAGCCGAAACGTCCGCGGAATGCGGGCCGAAGCGGGGAGAGCCGGTGTGGAATGTGACGACATGTACGTTCTACCCGCCTGGGACGTCTGCAACAGCCATCGGTGGGTAGGGCTGCGGTATCCCGTCCGGCGTCGTCCGCACCCGACAAGGAGGCCCCCGTGGCCGCACCCGCATCCGCCCGCCCCCTGCTCCCCGCCCCCTCCAAACGCGAGGCCTGCCGGGCCTTCGGTGCCGAGCGGATCTGCGCCGAGCCCCCGCTGACCAGCGAACCTCCGCTGCCCGACGCGGAGCCCCTGACCAGCGAGCCCCCGCTCGCCGCCGCGGACACCGACGTCACGAGGCCGTAGATGACCGCACCCGGGACGGCCGCGCCCCTCTCCGAGGACCTGTCACGGCTCGCCGAGCTGCACGGCGTCGCCACCTCCTACAGTCCCTCCCCGGACCGCACCGTCGAGGCCTCGGCCACCGCGGTCGTCAGCGCCCTGGCCGCCCTCGGGGTGGACGCCGGCACCCCGCAGGCCGCCCGAGCCGCCCTCGCCGCCCGGGAAGCCGCCCTGCGCGCGAGGCTGCTGCCGCCCACCGTGGTCTGCCAGGCCGGTACCGCCCCCCGCGCGCTCGACGCGCTGCCCGAGGGCACCCGGCTGCGCGTCGACACCGAACAGGGCGGGATCCGGACCGTCGGGCAGGGCGAGACCCGTACCGCCGTCGGCGGCCTTCCGCCCGGAGTCCACCGGCTGACCGCCACCGCCCCCGACGGCCGCACGGCACAGGCGCACCTCGTGGTCGCCCCGCCCCGCCTGCCCACCCCCGAAGGGCGCTCGTACGGACTGCTCGTCCAGCTCTACTCCCTGCTGTCGCGGCGCTCCTGGGGCATGGGCGACCTCGGCGACCTCGGCGAACTCACCGCCTGGGCCGGACGCGCGCTCGGCGCCGGATTCGTCCAGGTCAATCCGCTGCACGCGGCCGTGCCCGGTCCGCCCGCCGACCCGTCCCCCTACCGGCCCTCCTCACGCCGCTTCCCCGACCCGGTCCATCTGCGGGTCGAGGACATCCCCGAGTTCGCCTGGGTGGAGGACCACGAACGGGTGCGCTCGCTGCTGGAACGGGCCGCGCGACTGCGCGAGACGGTGCTGGAGAAGGGGGCGTGGATCGACCGGGACGCGGTGTGGGAGCTCAAGCGGGAGGCGCTGGAGCTGGTCTTCGAGGTGCCGCTAGGGCCCGGCCGGTACGCCGCCTACCGCCACTTCCTCGTCGAACAGGGCGAGGCGCTCCAGGACCACGCCACCTGGTACGCGCTCGCCGAGGTGCACGGCCCGGACTGGAGCCGCTGGCCCGGCGGGCTGCGCGACCCGCGCTCGGCGGACACCGCCCGCGCCCGGGTCGAACTGATGGACCGCGTCGACTTCCACAGCCGGCTCGCCTGGCTGACCGACGCCCAGCTGACCGCCGCCCAGCGCACCGCGCGCGAGGCCGGCATGCCGGTCGGGCTGGTGCACGACCTGGCGGTCGGCGTGCACCCCGGGGGCGCCGACGCCTGGGCGCAGCAGGAGTACTTCGCCGCGGGCATGTCGGTGGGCGCCCCGCCGGACGCCTTCAACGCCCGGGGCCAGGACTGGGGCCTGCCGCCCTGGCGCCCGGACCGGCTCGCCGAGTCCGGCTACGCCCCCTACCGCCGGCTGCTGCGCGCCCTGTTCCGTTACGCGGGCGCCCTGCGCATCGACCACGTCATGGGCCTGTTCCGGCTCTGGTGGATCCCGCAGGGCCTGCCGCCCACCGAGGGCACCTACGTCCGCTACGACGCCGAGGCCATGCTCGCCGTGCTGGTCCTGGAGGCCTCCCGGGCCGGGGCGGTGGTGATCGGCGAGGACCTCGGCACCGTGGAGCCCGGGGTGCGCGAGGCGCTGCGCGAACGCGGGGTGCTCGGCACGTCGGTGCTGTGGTTCGAGCGGGACTGGGACGGCGACGGGCGTCCGCTGGCGCCCGGACGCTGGCGCTCCGACTGCCTCGCCACCGCCACCACCCACGACCTGCCGCCCACCGCCTCCCGGCTCTCCGGTGACCACGTCGAACTCCGCGACCGCCTGGGCCTGTCGCCCCGTCCCCTGGCGCAGGAGCGGGCCGAGGCGGCCGCCGACACGGGGGAGTGGCTGGCCCTGCTCACCCGGCTCGGACTGCTGCCCGGCACCGAGGGCGGCGACACCGCCGCGGAGGAGGCCGAGGTCCAGGCCGTCCACCGCTTCCTGCTGCGCACCCCCGCCCGGCTGATCGGGGTCTGGCTCCCCGACGGTGTCGGGGACCGGCGTCCGCAGAACCTCCCCGGCACCTGGGACCAGTACCCGAACTGGCGGCTGCCGATCGCCGACCCCGAGGGCCGTCCGGTGACGCTGGAGGAACTGGCCGCGTCGCCGCGGGTGCGCGCGCTGATGGACGCGGTCCGGGCGGGCCGGGACGAGGAGGCGGGAGGCGCCCCCGGGGAGGGGTGAGAACGCCCACCGGGCACCCACCGGGCACCCCCCGGGTGCCCCCGGGGGAAAGACCGTGAGGGGCGCCGCGGGGGGAGGTCGTGAGGAGGCGCGGGGGAGGTCGCGAGGGGCCCTTGGGCCTACTACGGCACCCCGGGCGCGCGGTCGACCCGGGCGTTCGCTAGTTTTGAACCGTGGACAAGAAGAACGCCCTGCGCGCCGGCGCCCTGGCTGCCGGTACGACGCTGATGATGCTGCTCATGTCGTCCCCCGCGCTCGCGCTCACCCGCGACGACGGTGACGACCCCGGTTCGGGCCTGAGCGTCATCGAGACGCTGGGCCTCTATGTCGTGCTCCCGCTGGTGATCTTCGCGGTGATCACGGGCCTGGTGATGGTCCTGGACAAGTCGACGGACCGCCAGCCCAAGAGCCGCCGGCCGAAGACCGCCGTCGAGGCGGGGGCGGGCGCGAAGGCCTGATCACGGCCACCGCCGAATCCTGACGCATTCACCGAGGGCGCCGTCCTCACCACTCGTACCGGCCGAAGCCGTACGAGGGTGGGTCGGCGCCCTCGGCGCGTCCGCGGCAAGGCTCTACGGGTGCGGTGCGGTCAGATACCGCTGCACGGTGGGAGCCAGCCAGGCCGTGACCTCCTCGGGGGTGAGCGAGACGGCCGACGGAAAGCGCAGTACGTAGCGGGTGACCGCGAGACCGAGGAGCTGGGTCGACACCAGTACGGCCCGGGCGGGGACCTGCTCGGGGTCCGGGCACACCGCGAGGGCAACCGGAAGGACCTGCTCGCGGAAGATGCCCTGCATCCGTTCGGCGCCCGACGGGTTGGTCACACCGACCCGCAGCAGGGCCGTGAGCACCTCGTTCTCCTCCCCCAGGGCCAGGAAGTGGGTCACGAGCACCCGTCCGACCTCGTCACGGGTGAGCGCGCTCAGGTTCGGCAGCGCCAGGTCGACGGAGACGGCCGCCGCGAAGAGACCCTCCTTGTTGCCGAAGTAGCGCATCACCATCGACGGATCGATCCCGGCGTCCTTGGCGATGGCGCGGATGGTGGCCCGCTCGTAGCCGTCCGAGGCGAATCGCTCGCGGGCGGCTTCGAGGATGGAGGTGCGGGTGGCATCGGAGCGGCGGGGCGCCGGCGCGGGGGTGGGGGCAGGCTTGGGCGACTTGCTGTCAGGCATGCCGACAAGCGTAGGTCAACGTTCGTTTGCCAACAAGAGTTTGCCAACAGTCGTTGACTTTCGCTCGAAGGGCGCTCTATTGTTGCCAACAAGCGTTGACCGTCAGGCGCTGACCGACGGACGCCGGCCGGCAGATGCCGTCCGGCGAAGGTTGGCCAACGGCCGTTGGCAGCCCAGGAGGCCCAGATGAACGGCACCACTGGCACCACCGATACCACCCCCCTCCCCGTGATCGTCGTCGGCTCGGGCCCCACCGGACTGCTGCTCGCCGGGGACCTCGCCGCCGCCGGGGTGCGGGTCACGCTCCTGGAGAAGCGCCCGCACGGGATCAGCAACCTCTCCCGCGCCTTCGTGCTGCACGCCCGCACCCTGGAGCAGCTCGACGCCCGCGGCCTCGCCGACGGCGTCGAGGCGGTCGGCCGGCCCCTGGACCGGCTGCGCCTTTTCGGCCGCCTCACCATCGCCCTCGACACCCTGCCCTCCCGCTACAACCACCTCCTCGTCATCCCGCAGTACGAGGTGGAGAAGGTCCTGGAGAGCCGCGCGGTCGCCGCCGGGGTGGACTTCCGGTACGAGACCGAGTTCGCCGGTCTGACCCAGGACGCGGACGCCGTGACGGTCCGCACGCGCGGCCCCGGCGGCGAGGCCGGGGAGCTGCGGGCGGCCTACGTCGTCGGGGCCGACGGGATGCGCAGCGCCGTACGGGACGCGATCGGGCTGCCCTTCCCGGGAGAGTCGGTGATCCGTTCCGTCGTCCTGGCCGATGTGCTGCTGGCCGAGGAGCCCGAGAACCTGCTCACCGTGAACACCGTCGGCGACGCCTTCGCCTTCATCGCGCCCTTCGGCGACGGCTACCACCGGGTCATCGCCTGGAACCGGGCCCGCAACGTGCCCGACCAGGAGCCCGTCGACCTGGACGAGGTCAAGGAGACCGTCCGGCTCGCCCTCGGCCGCGACTACGGCATGCACGACGCCCGCTGGATGTCCCGCTTCCACAGCGACGAACGCCAGGTGCCCGCCTACCGGGTCGGCCGGGTCTTCCTCGCCGGCGACGCCGCCCATGTGCACACCCCGGCCGGCGGCCAGGGCATGAACACCGGCCTCCAGGACGCCGCCAACCTGAGCTGGAAGCTCGCCCAGGTGGTCCACGGTCACGCGGGGCCCGCGCTGCTGGACACCTACCAGGCCGAACGGCACCCCGTCGGCAAGGCGGTCCTGCGCAGCAGCGGCGGCATCGTACGTCTCGCGATGGCCAAGCGCCCGTGGACGCTGGCCCTGCGCGCGGGGCTCACCACCGTCCTCGACGTGGTCGGCCCGGCCCGCCGGACGGCGGTCGGCCAGATCACCGGCGTCGGCTACCGCTACCCGGCGCCCAGGGGCGCCCACCGCCTCACCGGGGCGCGCGTCCCCGACCTCGCCCTCGTCGGCGGCGGCCGCCTGTACGAGGCCCTGCGCGGCGGCCGGTTCGTGCTGGTCACCCCGGAGGAGTACGAGGAGCGGGGCGCCCGCAAGGACCGGCTGGCCGTGACCCGCTGGGCGAGCGGCCGTCGTACGGCGCTGCTGGTGCGGCCCGACGGATACGTCGCCTGGGCGGCCGACACCGCCGACCCGGCGGCGATCGAGGCCGCGCTCACCGCCCATGTCGGCCCGGCGGAGACCCGGTAGAGCCTGTCCCGCCGGTCCTGTGGCCCGTCCGGACCGCGTGTACGGACGAAGCCCGACAACGCCCGGCGGGTATGCCCGGAGGGCGGGTGACCGCCCCGGTCACCCGCCCTCCGTCCGTACCGAAGCCGTCGGCCCGAACCGGCCACGCTGCCCCGGACCGGCCGCGTGCGACGCACCGACCGGCCGGGACCGCCGTAACAGGGCTAGGACGCCGCAGCGTCCGCCGCCTGTGCCTTCAGCGCGCGCTCGACACCCGAGCGGGACTCGGACATCAGGCGGCGCAGGGCCGCGTTCGGCTCGGCGGTGGCGAGCCACGCGTCCGTCAGGTCCAGCGTCTCCTGCGTGACCAGCACGGCCGGGTAGAGGCCGACCGCGATCTGCTGGGCGATCTCGTGCGAGCGCGCGTCCCAGATGCCCTTCACGACCTCGAAGTACTTCTCCGCGTACGGGGCGAGCAGCTCACGCTGGTCGGTCTGGACGAAGCCGCCGATGACCGCCTCCTGGACGGCGTTCGGGAGCTTGTCGGACTCGACGACCGACGCCCACGCCTCCGCCTTGGCCTCCTCGGTCGGCCGGGCGGCCCGGGCGGTCGCCGCGTGACGCTCGCCGGCGGCCGTACGGTCCCGCTCGTACTCGGCCGCGATCTCCGCCTCGTCGAACCGGCCGACCGACGCGAGCCGCTCCACGAACGCCCAGCGCAGCTCCGTGTCCACGGCCAGGCCCTCGACCGTCTGCGACCCGTCCAGCAGCGCCTCCAGCAGGTCCAGCTGCTCCGGCGTACGGGCCGTGGCCGCGAACGCCCGCGCCCAGGCCAGCTGGTGGTCGCCGCCCGGCGCGGCCGACTGCAGGTGCGCCAGCGTCGCCTCCGTCCAGCGGGTCAGCAGGGCCTCCCGGGCCGTCGGGTCGGCGTACAGGTCGATCGCCGACTTCACCTGGCGCTGGAGCGACTGCACGACACCGATGTCGGACTCCTTGCCGATGCCGGACAGCACCAGGGACAGGTAGTCGCGGGTGGCGAGCTCGGCGTCGCGGGTCATGTCCCAGGCCGACGCCCAGCACAGGGCACGCGGCAGCGACGACTCGAAGTCGCCCAGGTGCTCCGTGACGAACGCCAGGGACGCCTCGTCCAGACGGACCTTCGCGTACGACAGGTCGTCGTCGTTGAGCAGGACCACGTCCGGGCGGGCCCGCCCGGCCAGCTGCGGCACGGCCGTCAGCTCGCCGTCGACGTCCAGCTCCAGGCGCTCGGTGCGCACCAGCCTGCCGCTGTCCCCGTCGAGGTCGTACAGGCCGATCGCGATGCGGTGCGGGCGCAGCGTCGGCTCGCCCTTGGCGCCGGCCGGGAGCGCCGGGGCCTCCTGGCGGACGGCGAAGGAGGTGATCACCCCGTCGGCGTCCGTCTCGATCTCGGGCCGCAGGATGTTGATGCCGGCCGTCTCCAGCCACTGCTTCGACCAGGTCTTCAGATCGCGTCCGGAGGTCTCCTCCAGCGCGCCGAGCAGGTCGGACAGGCGCGTGTTGCCGAACGCGTGCCGCTTGAAGTAGGCCTGGACGCCGGCGAAGAACTCGTCCATGCCGACGTAGGCGACGAGCTGCTTCAGGACGCTCGCGCCCTTGGCGTACGTGATGCCGTCGAAGTTGACGAGCACGTCGTCGAGGTCGTTGATCTCGGCCATGATCGGGTGGGTGGACGGCAGCTGGTCCTGCCGGTACGCCCAGGTCTTCATGGAGTTGGCGAACGTGGTCCACGAGTGCGGCCAGCGCGAGCCGGGCGCGTACGCCTGGCAGGCGATGGAGGTGTAGGTGGCGAACGACTCGTTCAGCCACAGGTCGTTCCACCACTCCATGGTGACCAGGTCGCCGAACCACATGTGGGCCAGCTCGTGCAGGATCGTCTCCGCCCGCAGCTCGTAGGCCGCGTCGGTCACCTTCGACCGGAAGACGTACTGGTCGCGGATGGTGACCGCGCCCGCGTTCTCCATCGCGCCCGCGTTGAACTCCGGTACGAACAGCTGGTCGTACTTCTCGAAGGGGTACGCGTAGTCGAACTTCTCCTGGAACCAGTCGAAGCCCTGCCGGGTCACCTCGAAGATCGCGTCCGAGTCCAGGAACTCGGCGAGGGAGGGGCGGCAGTAGATGCCGAGCGGCACCGACTGCCCGTCCTTCTCGTACACGCTGTGCACCGAGTGGTACGGGCCCACGATCAGCGCCGTGATGTACGTGGAGATACGCGGCGTCGGCGCGAACTCCCAGACGTCGTCCTTCGGCTCCGGCGTCGGCGAGTTGGAGATGACCGTCCAGCCGGTCGGCGCCTTCACGGTGAACTGGAAGGTCGCCTTCAGGTCGGGCTGTTCGAACGAGGCGAAGACGCGACGGGCGTCCGGCACCTCGAACTGGGTGTACAGATAGGCCTGCTCGTCGACCGGGTCGACGAACCGGTGCAGGCCCTCACCGGTGTTGGTGTACGCGCAGTCGGCGACGACCCGCAGCACGTTGCGGCCCGCGAGCAGACCCGGAAGTGCGATCCGGGAGTCCGCGAACACCTCGGCCGGGACGAGCGCGTCGCCGTTCAGGGTGACCTCGTGGACGGCCGGGGCCACCAGGTCGATGAAGGACTCCGTGTCCCCTTCGGTGACGTCGAAGCGCACCGTGGTCACGGACCGGTAGGTGCCGCCCTCCTGAGCGCCGGAGAGGTCGAGTTCGATCTCGTACGAGTCAACGGTGAGCAGCGACGCCCGCTGCTGCGCCTCTTCGCGAGTCAGGTTTGTGCCAGGCACGCGTTCATCTCCTCGTTATGTGTCGGTTGCGCCATCCTTCCATGCGACCTGCACGGAACGCGATGTCCAAAACCCGCCGGTGAACGGCGCGCAGGAGCGCGAGCCTGACGGCATGACGACACAACCGGCCACGCACCCCGCCCCGACCACCCGCCCGACCGCGCACCCGGGCGCCCCCGCGGTGTCGACCGCGGCCTGCGTGGTCCGGCCCATCGCCCCGTCGGACCTGGCGCAACTGCGCACCGCCGACGACGCCGGGCGGCCCTGCGCCCCGTTCACCGACGACGAGGGCGGCTCCCCGCTGCGCTGCTGTCTGCGCCACAGCGAGCCGGGCGAGCGGATCGCCCTGGTCTCGTACGCGCCACTGCGCCGCTGGGCGGCGCGGACGGGCGCCGACCTCGGGGCGTACGACGAGCAGGGCCCCGTGTTCATCCACGCGCGCGAGTGCGCGGGACCCGGCCGGGACGGCGCCGGGGACGGCGTCCCGTTCGGCAACGCCCACCGGATCGTGCGCCGCTACTCGGCCGAGGGCCGCATCCTGGGCGGCGAGCTGGTGGGGACTCCCGGCGACACGGCCTTCCGCGAGGCGTTCCACAACGCACTCGACGACCCGTCCGTGGCGTTCGTCCACGTCCGGGCCGTCGAGTACGGCTGCTTCCTCTACGAGGTCGCCAGGGCCTAGGCCTTCAGCTCCGCCGCCACCAGTTCCGCGAGCTGCACCGCGTTCAGGGCCGCGCCCTTGCGCAGGTTGTCGTTGGAGATGAACAGGGCGAGACCGTGCTCGACGGTCTCGTCGGCGCGGATACGGCCGACGTACGAGGCGTCCCGGCCGGCCGCCTGGAGCGGGGTGGGGATGTCGGAGAGGACCACACCCGGGGCGCCGGCCAGCAGCTCCGTCGCGCGCGCCGCGTCGATCGGGCGGGAGAAGCGGGCGTTGACCTGGAGCGAGTGGCCGGAGAAGACCGGGACGCGCACACAGGTGCCGGAGACCTTCAGCTCCGGGATCTCCAGGATCTTGCGGGACTCGTTGCGGAGCTTCTGCTCCTCGTCGGTCTCGTTGAGACCGTCGTCGACGACGGACCCGGCGAGCGGGACCACGTTGAAGGCGATGGGGCGCTGGTAGACCTGCGGCTCCGGGTAGTCGACCGCCGCGCCGTCGTGGGTGAGCCGGTCGGCGTCGGCGACCACCTTCAGCGCCTGCCCGTGCAGCTCCGCGACGCCCGCGACGCCCGAACCGGAGACGGCCTGGTAGGTGGCGACGACCAGGGCCTCCAGACCGGCCTCCTCGTGCAGCGGCTTCAGGACCGGCATCGCGGCCATCGTCGTGCAGTTCGGGTTGGCGATGATGCCCTTGGGGCGGTCCGCGATCGCGTGCGGGTTCACCTCGGAGACGACGAGGGGGACCTCGGGGTCCTTGCGCCAGGCGGACGAGTTGTCGATCACGACGGCGCCCTGGGCGGCGACCTTCTCGGCCAGCGCCTTCGAGGTCGCGCCGCCCGCGGAGAAGAGCACGATGTCCAGGCCGGAGTAGTCGGCGCTCGACGCGTCCTCCACCGTCACACCGTCCAGGACCGTCCCCGCCGAGCGGGCCGAGGCGAACAGCCGCAGCTCGGTGACCGGGAAGTCGCGCTCCTTGAGGATCCTGCGCATGACCGTGCCGACCTGACCGGTGGCTCCGACGATTCCGACCCTCACGGCGACTCCCTCTGCGTACGTTTGCTCGTGTGTGACTGACGGGGGCTTTTCCATCATGCTGCCGCCCCCGGCCCATGTGTCCAATTCTTTGCCGGGTGTGCCCGAGGAATGGGACG
The DNA here is from genome assembly GCF_040296125.1 of Streptomyces sp. NPDC002265. Classification (NCBI taxonomy): domain Bacteria; kingdom Bacillati; phylum Actinomycetota; class Actinomycetes; order Kitasatosporales; family Streptomycetaceae; genus Streptomyces; species Streptomyces sp. NPDC002265. The sequence goes on from NZ_JBEOWS010000280.1 coordinate 12,823, forward strand.
CGGTCCTGCGGACGCCAGGTGCGTTCCTGCCCACCGAACCCCCGCTGAGCTGGAGATATTCCCTCGGCGAGGGCTCTGCGCCGCAAGCTGTGCTGCTCCGGACCCTGCCCGGCGGCACCTCCCCCACACGATGATGTGACGTACGCCTCTGGGCGCCCCGGGACTTCCGGCCGAACGTTTCGGGCCCCGCCGGCGTCGTAGGGGAAACGTGCGGAGGGGGTGGCTTGTGCTGCGCAGAAAGGCCTGGCGCGGCCGGGGGGCCGACGCCACGGCGGGCGACGACGGCACGACGATCAGCGACGTCTCGTACGAGGGGCAGGGCTGCTCGATCAGCCAGGCCTCGGCGTCCGTG
>NZ_JBEOWS010000281.1:0-13139 GCF_040296125.1 Streptomyces sp. NPDC002265
GCCGGCGCTGGCACCGGTGCCGGGGAGCGGGCGGGCCGTGGCCGCCGTACCGCGCGCTAGATCACGAGGGACAGCAGCAGCACCAGGCCGCCGCCGACCACGGAGATGATCGTCTCCATGACGGACCACGTCTTGACGGTCTGCCCGACGCTCAGTCCGAAGTACTCCTTCACCAGCCAGAAGCCGGCGTCGTTGACATGGCTGAAGAAGAGCGAGCCCGCGCCGATGGCGAGGACCAGCAGCGCCGTGTGGGTGGTGGACATGTCGGCCGCCAGCGGGGCGACGAGCCCGGCCGCGGAGATGGTCGCGACGGTCGCCGAACCGGTGGCCAGCCGGATCGCCACCGCGATCAGCCAGGCCAGCAGCAGCGCGGGGATCGACCAGTCCTTGGAGATGTCCAGGATCATCTGGCCCACCCCGCAGTCGATCAGGGTCTGCTTGAAGCCGCCGCCCGCTCCGACGATCAGCAGGATGCCCGCGATCGGCGCGAGGGACTTCTCGACGGTCGTCGACAGCCGGTCCTTGGTGAAGCCCGCGGCCCGGCCCAGCGTGAACATGCCCACGATGACGGCCGTGAGCAGTGCGATCAGCGGCGAGCCGATGACGTCGAAGACACGCTGCACCTGGTGCGCGGGGTCGTCGACGACGATGTCGACCAGTGCCTTGGACAGCATCAGGACGACCGGCAGCAGCACGGTGGCCAGGGTGGCGCCGAAGCTCGGCCGGCGCTCCAGCTCCTCCGAGGCGCGCGGCGGGAGCATCCGCTCCGGGGCCGGGACGTCCACCCAGCGCGCGGCGACCTTCGAGAACAGCGGACCGGCGATGATCACCGTCGGGATCGCGACGACTATGCCCAGGGCCAGCGTGACGCCCAGGTTGGCCTTGACCGCGTCGATGGCGACCAGCGGGCCGGGGTGCGGCGGGATGAGTCCGTGCATCACCGACAGGCCGGCCAGCGCGGGGATGCCGATCCGCATCACGGAGTAGTTGCCGCGCTTGGCGACCATCAGTACCACCGGGATCAGCAGCACGATGCCGACCTCGAAGAACAGCGGCAGCCCGATCACCGAGGCGATCAGCACCATCGCCCACGGCATGGCCCGGCCGCCCGCCTTGGCGAGGATCGTGTCGACGATCTGGTCGGCGCCGCCGGAGTCGGCCAGCAGCCTGCCCAGGATCGCCCCGAGCGCGATCAGGACGCCCACCCCGGCCACGGTCGAGCCGAGTCCGGTGGTGAAGCTGAGGATGGCCTTGTCGAGCGGCGCTCCGGCGAACGCCCCCAGCGCGAGCGACCCGATGGTCAGCGCCAGGAAGGCGTGGAGCTTGTACTTGGTGATGAGCAGGACGATGACGGCGATGCCCGCCAGCACGGCGAGGCCCAGCCGGGCGTGGCCGGCCGAGGTGATCGGCTCGACGGCGTCCGCTGCCAGCATCTCGACGCTGAGTCTGGTCACGGGGGTTCCTTGTGAAGGGAGGGACGGGGAGGGAAGCGGGGTCAGGCCTGCGGTGAGGGCCGGGTGGGCGACGACGGGGTCCGGCCGAGGGCGTCCAGCGCGGCCGCGGCGCGCGCGGTGATGTCCTCGGGGCCGCCGGCCACGTCCACCGTGACTCCCGCCTCGTCCGCCTCCAGCGGCTGGAGCGTGGCGAACTGGGAGTCGAGCAGTGCCGTCGGCATGAAATGACCCTGCCGGTGCGACATCCGGTCCTCGATGAGGGCGCGGTCGCCCGCGAGGTGCACGAAGACGAGGTCGGGCGCCGAGGCCCGCAGCCGGTCGCGGTAGGACCGCTTCAGCGCCGAGCAGCTGACCACCCCGCCGAGTCCGGCCCGGCCGTGGGCCCAGCCGCCGATGGCGTCCAGCCAGGGCCACCGGTCCTCGTCGGTGAGCGGGATGCCGGCCGACATCCTGTCGATGTTGTCCTGCGGGTGGAAGTCGTCGCCCTCGGCGTACGGAACGCCGAGACGCGCCGCCAGCAAGGGGCCGATGGTGGTCTTGCCGGTTCCGGCGACCCCCATGACCACGACGACCTGCGGGGTACTCATGACTGCCTCACTGTCTTCGTCGACACCTGGTGTCGACCTCACTGAAACCGATTAGGTACGACAAATTCAAGAGTGTGTGACGTATAAGTCTGACTTTTTAGCTCTGTGATCCACCCCGTACTCTGAGTGCATGACCACTTCGGACCGGGGGCTGCACGGCCGCGTACTGGAAGCCCTCGGCCCCGCGATCACCGCGGGCGAGTACCCGCCGGGCAGCGTTCTGCGCACCGACGAGCTCGCGCAGCGCCTCGAGGTGTCCCGCTCGGTCATGCGCGAGGCGGTCCGGGTGCTGGAGTCCATGCACCTGGTCGAGTCCCGTCGCCGGGTGGGCGTGACCGTGCTGCCCATGGCCGCCTGGAACGTCTACGACCCGCAGGTCATCCGCTGGCGTCTGGCGGGCGCCGACCGGCCGCGCCAACTGCGCTCGCTGACCGTGCTGCGCTCCGCGGTCGAGCCGGTCGCGGCGGGCCTGGCCGCGGTGAACGCCACGCCGGAGCAGTGCGCCGAACTCACCGAGTGCGCCCTCGGCATGGTGGCCAACTCACGCGGCCACCGGCTGGAGGGCTACCTCGTCCACGACATCGCCTTCCACCGGGTGATCCTTACCGCGTCGGGCAACGAGATGTTCGCCCGGCTCGGGGACGTCGTCGCCGAGGTCCTGGCCGGCCGCACCCATCACGAGGTCATGTTCGAGGACCCCGACCCGGCAGCCGTCACGCTGCACGTCCAGGTCGCCGAGGCCGTCCGCGAGGGCGACGCGGCCCGCGCGCAGGAACTGACCCGGCAGATCGCGGAGGGCGCCCTCCAGGAACTCGACATCCTGGCACCCTGATTGCACCCTGATTGCACCCGGACGGGCCCGCCGGTCACCCGAACAGGCCCTGCCGGACCGGTCGTTCGGCCCGATGACTCCCCGTCAGTCCAGGTCGGTCCAGGTCAGTCCTGGTCAGTCCTGGTCGGTCCAGGTCAGTCCAGGAAGTCGCCGTCCACATAGACCCACGCCCCGTCGACCCGCTCGAACCGGCTGCGCTCGTGCAGCGAACCGCCCCGGTAGGAGGCCCGGAAGGTCACGGTCCCGGTGGCGTGGAACCCCGTACCGCCGCCGGTCTCCAGGATCTCCAGCCCGGTCCACCGCATCCCCGGGTCGAGCTCGACCGCCTCAGGCCGCGTCCGCGGATGCCAGGTCCGCAGCAGGTAGGGCGCGTCGAGCCGCACGAAGGCGCAGTAGCGCGAGCGCATCAGCGCCTCGGCGGTGGGGGCCGCGGCCTCACCCCGGTGGAACCGGCCGCAGCACTCCTCGTACGGCTTCGCCGTGCCGCAGGGACAGGAGGGCCGGGCGGCCGGGCCGGCGGGACTCGGGCGCCGTGGGGGCGAGGTGCGTCGGGACATGACGTCCATTCTGCTGCACCCCGGCCCGCACCACCGCGCCACCCGCGGGCGCCGCCGGACGAAGCCGACGGGCCACAGGAGTCCGAAGCCGAAGGGCCACAGTAGTCCGCAGCCGAAGGGCTCCAAGCGCCCGGAGCTCTACGGCGTGGGCGGTGCCAGCGGCATCGGCGGCATGGACAGCGTGGGCAGCGGCGGCAGTTCCGTCCCGTACACCCAGGCGTCCAGGACCTCGTCCAGCGGCTCCGACGCGAAGCGCGCCGCGTGCGCGGCGAACGTCGCCGTCGTCACCGCCCCGCCCCGGTGCAGCAGGGTCCAGCCGCGCAGCATCCGGAAGAACGCGTCGTCGCCCAGCGCACACCGCACCGCGTGCACGGCGAGCCCGCCACGCTCGTAGAGCCGGTCGTCGAACATCGACTTGCGCCCCGGATCGGCCAGCCGCAGGTCCTGCGGCAGCGACGACACCAACCGGTGCGCCGCGGCCGCGAGTTGCTGCGCACTGCGGCCGCCCGAACGCTCCGACCACAGCCACTCGGCGTACTTCGCGAAGCCCTCGTTCAGCCATATGTGCCGCCAGTCGCCGATGGACACACTGTTGCCGAACCACTGATGCGCCAGCTCGTGCGCCACCAGCCGCTCCGAACCCCGCGCCCCGTCCACGTGGTTGGCCCCGAACAGCGACAACCCCTGCGCCTCGACCGGCACATCGAGTTCCTCCTCCGTCACGACGACCGCGTACTCGTCGAACGGATACGGCCCGAACAGCCGCTGGAACAACTCCATCATCATCGGCTGGCGCGCGAAGTCCCGGGAGAACGCGGGCAGCAGATGCGCCGGGATGTGCCCGTGCTGCGGCACACCGCCGAGCCCCGGGTCGGGGTCGCCCAGCAGCACCGTCTGGTACTTGCCGATCGCCAGCCCGACCAGATAACTGGAGGTCGGCGCCGACTGCTCGTAGACCCAGGTGGTCGTCGACGCCTTCGTGGTGCGGGTGAGCAGCCGCCCGCCCGCCACCACCGAGTACGCGGACGGCGTGGTCACGGAGATCTGGTACGAGGCCTTGTCGGCGGGGCGGTCGTTGCACGGGTACCAGGACGGCGCCCCGATCGGCTGGCTCGCCACCAGCGCCCCGTCCGTCAGCTCCTCCCAGCCGAGCCCGCCCCAGGGGCTGGCCACCGGCTTGGGATTGCCGGACCACTGCACCTCCACCGTGAAGGCGGCACCCGGCCGGATCGGCTTGGCGGGACGGATACGCAGCCGGTCGCCCCGGTGGGTGTAGTGCGGCTGCCGCCCGTCCACCCGCACCCGGCCGATCCTGAAGTCGGCCAGGTTGAGCTGGAACTCGGGCAGCGCCGCCCGCCCGGCAATGGCGTTGATCCGGGCCGTGCCCGCCAGCCGGTTCGGCCCGGGACGGTAGTCCAGGGCGAGCTCGTAGCGGTGCACCCGGTAGCGGGGGTCGCCGTTGGCCGGGAAGTACGGGTCCTGGCCCACTGACTGCTGTACTGCCACTGCCGTGTCCGCTCCCTGCGCTGTGCTGTCCGCCGTGCCGGTGCCGCACCGCCCACCGGGTCCGAACGGCCGGCGCTCAGGTACGCCAAGCCTCGATCGGGTTGCCCAGCCAGCGGGTGTCGTCCGGGACGGACTCCGCGGCCATCACGAGCGACGCGGGGCCCAGAGTGGTGCGGGCCCCGATCGTGCTGCCGGGCAGCACGATCCCGCCAGGACCCAGGGTGGCGCCTTGACGGAGGACAACCGTACCCGTCCGCAAGATCCGATCGTGAAAAAGGTGGGTCTGGAGCACACAGCCACGGTTCACGGTGGCCGCGTCCTCCAAGGTCACCAGGTCGGTCTCGGGCAGCCAGTAGCTCTCCACCCAGACCCCGCGGCCGATGCGCGCGCCCAGACCACGCAGCCACGCCGTCGTCACCGGCGTGCCCGGGACGGCACCTACCAGCCAAGGTACCGCCACGACCTCGACGAACGTGTCCGCCAGCTCGTTGCGCCAGACGAACCCGCTCCACAGCGGATGCTCCCCGCTGCGGTGCCGGCCCACCAGCAGCCACTTGGCGGCCAGCGACACCACCGCCGCGACCGCCCCCGTGGCCAGCAGCACCAGCCCCGACAACGGCGCGGCCCAGGGACCCAGCGCGCACAGCGCCGCCACCGTGCCCACGGCCAGCGCCGCGGAACAGAACACGGGCACCAGCCGGCACAGTTCCACCAGACCGCGCGCCCACAGCAGCCGGGCCGGCGGGTCGTAGGTGCGGTCCTGGTCGAACTCGGCCGCCGAGCGCGGCAGCTTCACCGGCGGCAGCCCCAGGTACGAGCTGCCCTTCTTCGCCTTCTTCGGCGTCGCCGACAGCACACCGACCAGACCGCCGTCCGGCACCGACCGGCCCGGCGCGGTCATCCCCGAGTTGCCGAGGAAGGCCCGCCGCCCGATCTCCGCGCGCCCGATCCGCACCCAGCCGCCACCGAGCTCGTACGGCGCCGTCAGCGTGTCGTCGGCGAGGAACGCGCCCTCCCCGACCGTGGTCAGACTGGGCAGCGCCAGCACCGTGGACACCTCGGCACCCCGGCCCACCCGCATCCCCAGCAGCCGCAGCCACACCGGCGTGGCCAGCCCGGCGTAGAGCGGGAAGAGGGTCTCGCGGGAGCGGTCCATCAGCTGGGTGACGGTCCAGGCCTGCCAGCCGACCCTGCTGTGCGCGGGATGCGTGCCCTCGCGCAGCCCCAGACTCAGCAGCCGTACGGCGGCCAGGAGCAGCAGCGCGTACGCCAGACCGTAGGCGAGCGTCGCCGGCACCAGCGCGAGCGCGGCGCCCCGCAGGGCCGCGCCGAGGCCCGCGCCGGACTCGACGAACCGCCGCACGACCAGCAGCGCGGCACCCGCCGACACCACCGGCAGCAGGGTGAGCCCGGCGCCCGACACCCCGTACATCGCCCGCCACAAACGCCCCCGCGGCGGACGCTCCTTGGGCCAGCTGCGCTTGGCCTTGCCGAGCTTGACCGCGGGCGCGCCCGCCCAGCGCTGGCCGGTCGGCACCTGCCCGGCCACGGCGGAACCGGGGGCGACCTCGGCCCGCTTGCCCACCCGGGCCCCGGGGAACAGGATGCTGCGCGTGCCGACCACGGCGTGCGCGCCCACCTTCACGGGGCCGATCTCCAGCCGGTCGCCGTCCAGCCAGTACCCCGACAGGTCGACCTCGGACTCCACGGCCGCGCCCCGGCCCAGCTTGAGCAGACCGGTCACCGGCGGCAGCGAGTGCAGGTCGACGTCCGGGCCGATCCTGGCGCCCAGGGCCCGGGCGTAGCGCTCCAGCCAGGACCCGGTCAGCGAGGTCGCCCCGGTGTACTCGGCCAGCCGCTCGGCGGTCCACAGCCGCAGGTGGACGCTGCCGCCGCGCGGATGACGGCCTGGCTTCACACCCCGCAGCAGCAGCCGGGCCCCGCCCGCGGCGAGCGCGAGGCGTCCCGGCGGGGTGAAGAACAGCACGGCGCCGGCCGCCACCAGCCACCACGGCGCGGTCGGCAGCCAGGCGTAGCCGGTCAGCACGTTGCCGAACGCGGCCAGCACCACCGTCCAGCGCAGCCCGAGCAGGGTGAACAGCGGAACCAGCAGGAGCAGCTGGACCAGCCGGGCGCGCACCGGCACCGGGGCGACCGTCCGGCTCTCGCCGGCCTCCCGCGCGGAGGCCTCCAGCCGCTGGGCCAGCTTGCGCAGGGTCGGCCGCTGGTAGATGTCGAGGACGGCGGCGTCCGGGTAGCGCTCACGCAGCCGGGTGGTGAGCTGGGCGGCGGCGAGACTGCTGCCGCCGATCGCGAAGAAGTCGTCGCCGGACCCGGTCACCGGGATGCCGAGCACGGCCGTCCACTGCTCGGCGAGCCAGGCCTCGGTGCCGTTCAGCTGCTCGGCCGCGCCGCCGGTCTCCAGACCCTCCAGGGGCCAGGGCAGGGCGTTGCGGTCCACCTTGCCCGAGGTACGCGTCGGCAGATCGGCGACCGGGGCGAGCAGGGGCACCAGCGCGGCCGGCAGCTCGGCGCGCAGCCGTTCGACGGCCGCCGCCTGGTCCCAGCCGTCCTGGGTGACCACATAGCCGACCAGCAGCTGGTTGCCGCCGCGGGCGGTGCGCACGGCGGCGGCCGCACCCGCGACCCCGGGCAGGGCCTGGAGGGCCGCGTCGACCTCGCCGAGCTCGATCCGGCGCCCGCCGAGTTTGATCTGCTCGTCGGCCCGCCCCAGGAACACCAGTCCCTCCGGGTCGGCCCGCACCAGGTCCCCGCTGCGGTACGCCCGCTCCCAGCCCAGTGACGGCAGCGGCGCGTACTTCTCCGCGTCCTTGTCGGCGTCGAGGTACCGGGCCAGCCCGATCCCGCCGATCACCAGCTGCCCGCTGCCGCCCATCGGCACCGGCTCACCGGCCTCGTCGACGACCGCCAGCTCCCAGCCGCGCAGCGGCAGCCCGATCCGCACCGGCTCCTCGGGGGAACCGGACATCAGGGCCGCGCAGGCCACCACGGTCGCCTCGGTCGGCCCGTAGGTGTTCCAGACCTCGCGGCCCTCCGTCACCAGCCGCTGTACCAGCTCGGGCGGGCAGGCCTCCCCGCCGAAGATCAGCAGCCGTACGTCGTTGAGGGTCTCCGGCTCCCACAGCGCCGCCAGCGTCGGCACCGTGGAGACGACCGTGATCTCCTGCTCGACCAGCCAGGGGCCGAGATCGGCGCCGCTGCGGACCTGGGAGCGGGGGACCGGCACCAGACAGGCGCCGTAGCGCCAGGCCAGCCACATCTCCTCGCAGGACGCGTCGAACGCGACCGACAGGCCCGCCATGACCCGGTCACCGGGCCCGATCGGCTCGTCGGTGAGGAACAGCGCGGCCTCCGCGTCCACGAAAGCGGCGGCGCTGCGATGGCTGACGGCGACACCCTTGGGCTTGCCGGTGGAACCGGAGGTGAAGATGATCCAGGCGTCGTCCGCGGTGCCGGGACGGGCGGCGGGCGTACGGGTTCCGTCGACGGGGGTCAGCTCGTGCCCGGCGCCGACGACCGCCCGCACCCGCGCCTCGCCGAAGACCAGCTCGGCCCGCTCGTCCGGGTCCTCGGCGTCCACCGGCACATAGGCGGCGCCGGCCGCGAGGACGGCGAGGATCGCCACGTACAGGTCGTTGGTGCCGGAGGGCACCCGGACACCGACGCGGTCACCGAGACCGACTCCGGCGTCGGCGAGCCGGCGGCGCAGCCGTTCCACCTCCCCGGCGAGCGCCCGGTAGGTCAGGCGGGTCGTGCCGTCGTCCAGGGCGAGTTCGTCCGGGTGGGAGCGCACGCTGGCGTCGAAGACGTCGACGAGGGTGCGCGCCCCGGCGGCCGGCCCCCCGGAGAAGCGTGCTCCGTCAAGTGCGCGGATCTCGTCGTCGAGCAGGCCGAGAGCGCCGCTCTCGTGTATGGCTGCCATCGGGTCCTCGCGTCTCGAATCCCGGAAGCCTCCGGGGCGCCGACGGGCCCGCAGGTATGCCTGGGGTTGTCCGGCTCGGCACCGTAACAAGCCGGAAATGGTAGTACGACGCTAGGATCGCGGCCCTGCTCCAGCCACCGGGGAGGGCCGAACGGGGGGCGATCGAAGGGGTACGCAGAGTACAGAGGCCGCCGCTGAACTGCGGTTTTGTTGGGGCGAGGAGAGATGTCCCACACAATCGCCCGACGGGCCCCGTCCGGCGGTGCGAGCGCCGCGCGGACCGGCCCCGACCGCCGTCCCCGGCCTGCTGTCCTCGGTCCGCCGACGGCGGTTCGCTGTCCCAGGCCGCCGTCCTCGGGCCGCCGGCCCCCGGTCGGCCGGCCGCAGTTCGCTGTCCTCGGCCCGCTGTCCTCGGCCCGCTGTCCCGGGTCCGTCGCCGGTCCGGTGCGCCGTCCCCGGAATCGGCCGAAACCGTACTCATGTCCCTTGTGTCTCCATGTTCACCTGCTCGTCCAGCCGCCGCCTCGCCTCGTCCCAGGTGACCGGGAGCCGGTCCCGCTCGGTGCTCCAGAACACGAACACCGAGCTCCTCGTCCCCGGGCGCAGCCGGCGCACGCTCCTCGCGTGCGGGCCGGTGCGGTCGAAGGCGTTCAGGGCCTCCTGGTCCCGCCATGCCGACAGCGTCCAGAACGTCCGCCTCAGCGGTTCCGCCCGGAGCGAGGTGCCGATCAGCCCCGGGGAGCGCCTGGCCTGCCGAAGGACCACGAGCGACAGCAGGAGGAACCCGGGCACGGACCACAGCGACCGCAGCTCCAGCCGGGAGGCCATGACCAGGGGCGGGCCCGCGGCACCCTCCGGAGCCGCCGCGCCCCGGTCGGTGCCGGGCAGCCAGGGAATGGTGGGCATCGGGACTCTCCTCCGCTCGTCGGTGACGGCACGGGCCGCCGTCGCGGCGGGGCCGCCCGCCACCCCACAAGAGTCCACGCGCCCGTCCTTGCGGACACCCTCGCAGGGGTGAATTCCGGACGTGTCCGGCGAGCGGGAACGACGAATCCCCCGGCCGCTGAGCGGCCGGGGGATTCGGCTGGTGTCCGAGGGGGGACTTGAACCCCCACGCCCGATAAAGGGCACTAGCACCTCAAGCTAGCGCGTCTGCCATTCCGCCACCCGGACAAGGTGTCTGTCGTGCGGGGTTTCCCCCGCGGCGACGTCGTAAACATTACCAGGCTTTCGGGGGTGGCCGATCACGGGTGGTCCGGCGGCCGCGCTCCCGGCGTGAACGGCGTGTGACGGACCGGGACCGGCCTTGGGCCCCGGTCCGGCGGAGGGGGAGGATGAGGGCAACCACCAGCAGTGTCAGCGGGAGGAAGCAGCGTGAGCCAGACGGACACGGCCATGGGTGTCACCGGCGAGGACGAGGTCGTCGACCTCTGCCGCGAGCTGATCCGGATCGACACCAGCAACTACGGCGACCACTCGGGCCCGGGTGAGCGCAAGGCGGCCGAGTATGTCGCCGAGAAGCTCGCGGAGGTCGGCCTCGAACCGCGGATCTTCGAGTCGCACCCGGGACGCGCCTCCACCGTGGCCCGCATCGAGGGCGAGGACCCCAGCCGGCCCGCGCTGCTCATCCACGGTCACACCGACGTCGTGCCGGCGAACGCGGCCGACTGGACCCATCACCCCTTCTCCGGTGAGGTCGCGGACGGGTGCGTCTGGGGCCGCGGGGCCGTCGACATGAAGGACATGGACGCGATGACCCTGGCGGTCGTGCGGGACCGGCTGCGCAGCGGGCGCAGGCCGCCCCGCGACATCGTCCTGGCGTTCCTCGCCGACGAGGAGGCGGGCGGCACGTACGGCGCCCGGTACCTCGTCGACCACCACCGCGACCTGTTCGACGGCGTCACCGAGGCGATCAGCGAGGTGGGCGGGTTCTCGTTCACCGTCAGCGAGCAGCGGCGCCTCTACCTCATCCAGACGGCCGAGAAGGGCATGCACTGGATGAAGCTGACCGTGGCCGGCCGGGCCGGGCACGGCTCGATGATCCACCGGGACAACGCGATCACCGAGCTGTCCGAGGCCGTCGCCCGGCTCGGCCGGCACAAGTTCCCGGTCCGGGTCACCAAGACCACCCGGGCCTTCCTCGACGAGCTCGGGGACGCGCTCGGCACCGAGCTCGACCCGGAGGACATGGAGGGCACCCTCGCCCGGCTCGGCGGCATCGCCAAGCTGATCGGCGCCAGTCTGAGCAACACCGCCAACCCCACCCAGCTCGACGCCGGCTACAAGGTCAACGTGATCCCGGGCGAGGCGACCGCGCACGTCGACGGGCGTTTCCTGCCCGGCTTCGAGGAGGAGTTCCTCGCCGACCTCGACCGTGTCCTCGGGCCGAACGTCCGGCGCACGGACGTGCACTCCGACAAGGCCGTCGAGACCACCTTCGACGGGGCGCTGGTGGACGCCATGCAGTCCGCGCTGCTGGCCGAGGACCCCGCCGCCAAGGCGATCCCGTACCTGCTCTCCGCGGGCACGGACGCCAAGTCGTTCGACGACCTCGGCATCCGGGGCTTCGGCTTCGTGCCGCTGAAGCTGCCGCCGGAGCTGGACTTCGCGGGCATGTTCCACGGCGTCGACGAGCGGGTCCCCGTGGACGGCCTGAAGTTCGGCGTACGCGTGCTCGACCGTTTCATCGACGCGTCCTGAAAGCGCCCGCCGGGACGGCGCGGCGGAATTCGCCAACGCGTGCGGTGAACACTGAGAAGAGTGAATGGTCTCATTAGCTCGTAGCCTCGCCGGAGCCCCCTCGTTGTTGGTGATGCGATCCGTGGTTTTGGATCGCATTGCCAACAAGGAGGAACAATGATCAAGAAGGTCGTCGCTGCTGCGGCTGCCACCGGTGGACTGGTTCTCGCGGGCGCGGGTATGGCCATGGCCGACTCCGGTGCTCAGGGTGCCGCCGCGAACTCCCCGGGTGTCCTGTCCGGCAATGTCGCCGAGGTGCCCGTTCACGTGCCGGTGAGCGTCTGCGGCAACACGATCGACGTGATCGGGCTGCTGAACCCCACCTTCGGCAACACATGCGTCAACGACTGACGTCGCCTTTCTGAGGGTCGTCCATGCCGTCGGTCCCGGAGCACGCGCCATGCGCTCCGGGGCCGCTCGGCCTTTCCAGGCAACGTCAAAGGGCAAAGGCAGGGATTCAGCATGCGAGAGGTCACGCGTAAAGGCCTCATGACCGTGATGGCGGCGACGGGAGCGATCGCGGCCGCCAGTGGTTATGCCCACGCCGACTCGGGAGCGAGCGGCGTGAGCACGAATTCTCCGGGCGTTCTGTCCGGCAATACGATCCAAGTGCCGGTGGATATTCCGGTGAACGTATGCGGGAACACGGTCGATGTGATCGGGCTCCTCAATCCGGCCATGGGCAACAAGTGCGCCAACGGAGACGGGGGCACCTTCCGCTCCGGCGGGCATGACCGTGGCGACCACCGCGGCCACGACGGCGACGGCCGAGGCGGTTACGGCGACCACGGCGGCTCGGGCGGTTACGGCGACTCCGGCGACCGCGGCGGCCACGGTGGCTACGGCGGGCACGACGCCGGCTACGGCGGCGACTCCGGCGGTCGCGGCGGTCACGGTGGCTATGGCGGGCACGACGGCGGCTACGGCGGTCATGACGGCGGGTACGGGGGTCACGGCGGTCGCGGTGGCCACCACGGCCACGGCGGCGCGTACGCCGGCGGTCACACCGGCGGTTCGCCCGGCGTGGGCTCCGGCAACGAGGCCCAGGTGCCGATCGACGTGCCGGTGAACGCCTGCGGCAACAGCGTCGACGTCATCGGCCTGCTGAACCCCGTCTTCGGCAACGACTGCGACAATGGCTACGGCGGGCACCACCACACCACGCCCCCGCGCGACACGGGCCGCACGACTCCGCCCCGGACCCCGGAGCAGCCGGGCAAGCCGGTGCAGCCGACCACCCCGACCGGTACCGGCCGGACGACCGGGTCCGACACCCCGGTCACCGACCGGACCGTGACCCCGGCCGGTGAGACGGCACAGCTCGCGCACACCGGGTCCGAGCTGCCGATGGGCCTCGTCCTGCCGGTCGGCGCGGGCGCGCTGCTGGCCGGTGCGGTTCTCTACCGCAAGGCACGCGCCTGGGCGTGACGGCCCGGTCCACGCCTCTGGTCGGCCCTACATCCGCCTCGCCGGCGGGCCTGCCACGATCCCCACGCTCGACGCCGAGACCCTCGACGCGGT
>NZ_JBEOWS010000282.1:0-13043 GCF_040296125.1 Streptomyces sp. NPDC002265
TCGATGACGTGGGCGGGCACTCCGTGGAGCCAGTGCATTTGGTGTCGGGCGTACGCCCGCTGTTCGCGGTTGAAGTCATGTGTAGCCATGGGGCCGACCCTCGGGGTACGGCCCCATGGCTCCTTGTCGCCCAGGAGGCGTTCGGCGGGCGTACGGCTACACGCCACCGGCGCGTCGGCCGCGCACACCGGCGGCGACGGCCCAGCCGAGCCCGCCGGCCGCCACGAGGACGAGGGCGATCTCGGGCAGGATGCCCAGCCGGGTGGCGGGCGTCTCGGAGGAGCGCAGCGGCACCTTCTGCACCAGCGAGTCGGCCACGAACATGCCGGTCTTCCGGGCGATCTTCCCGTCCGGCATGATGACCGCGCTGACCCCGCTGGTCACCGGGACGGTGACGGTGCGGCTGTGCTCGACGGCGCGGACCCGGGACATGGCGAGCTGCTGGTAGGTCATCTCACTGCGGTCGAAGGTGGCGTTGTTGCTCGGCACGGAGATCATCTGGGCCCCGTGGGTGACGGTGTCGCGCACGGCCCAGTCGAAGGCCGCCTCGTAACAGGTGGCGAGTCCGACCTTGGAGCCGTCCATGTCGAACACGCCCGGCTTGCTGCCCCGGCTGAAGTCCTGGCGGATCATCGACGTCCAGTCCTTGTTGATCGCGCCGATGAGCGAACGCAGCGGGAGGTACTCGCCGAAGGGCTGGATCTGCCGCTTGTCGTACGTGTCCAGCGGACCCTTCTGCGGGTCCCAGAGGATCTGCTCGTTGAAGAGCTTGCCGTCCCGCTCGACGACGCCGCCGACCGAGATCGGCGCGCCGATCGCCTTGGCCGCCGCGTCGATGACGGCGGCCGCGTCGGGGTTGGCGAGCGGGTCGATGTCGGAGGAGTTCTCCGGCCACAGCACGAAGTCGGGCCGCGGCACCTTGCCCGCCTCGACCTCGGCGGCCAGGCGCTGCGTCTCGCGCGCGTGGTAGTCGAGCACGGCGCGGCGCTGGGCGTTGAACTCCAGTCCGAGCCGCGGCACATTGCCCTGGATGACGGCTACGGTCGCCGTGCCGTCCTCGGCCTTGTCGCTGACCAGCGGACGGGCGGCCACCGCGGCCGCGACCGGCACGGCCACGCTGAGCAGGGCCACGGTGGCGGCGGAGCGCCGCACGGTACGGGTGCCGCGTGCCGCGACGGCCAGCCGCACGGCCTCGCACAGCCCGAAGCCGCACAGCACGACCGCGAAGCCGAGCACCGGGGTGCCGCCGACCGCCGCGAGCGGCAGGAAGACGCCGTCCGCCTGACCGAACGCGATCTTGCCCCAGGGGAAGCCGCGGAAGGGCACCCGCGCGCGTACCGCCTCGCCGGCGATCCACAGCGCGGCCGCCCACACCGGCCAGGCGGGCAGTCGCGACACCGCGGCGACACCCACGCCGACCAGTCCGACGAACAGTGCCTCGATCGCGACCAGGGCGAGCCAGGGGCCGGGGCCGACCTCGACACCGGTCCACACCAGCAGCGGCAGCAGGAAGCCGAGGCCGAAGAGGTAGCCGAGGCCCAGGGCCGCCTTCCAGCTCCGGTCGCGCAGCACCCAGCCGAAGACGGCGAAGGCCGGCAGGGCCAGCCACCACAGGGTGCGTGGGGGGAAGCTGACATAGAGCAGCACTCCGGAGAGCGCCGCGGCGAGGGCCGGGACGAGGCGCAGAAGCCGACGGCCGCGCGCTGCGGGCGCGGCCGGGGGTTCCAGCTGGTCCGACTGGCCTACTGAGGTTGCGGTGACGGTCACCCCGGGAGTGTACGGCCGCTGACCTCGGCGTCCACAACGCGGCCGGATGCGGGACGGGCCCGGACCCGGTACGTGGGCGGCGACGCGGGGCATCGCCCGCACCCGCTTGCGGCAACGTTTCTGCGGGGCGCCGCACAGCTCATCCACAAACCGTCCGGCAGCCGTTACGGTGGGCCGGAGTCTTCGCCGCGGGGCCGGTCGCGGTCGGCGCGGAGGCGGTCGTGCGGCGGGGGCCGGACGGCGGGACTGTCACGGGTCGGGGGCGGCCGGGTGCGGGGGGACGGGGTGGAGTTCACGGGGAGGGTGTCCGCTGCCGGTCCGGCGGCGGACGGCGACAGACGCAACGCCTTCGACGGCGTGGGCGTCCTGGTGCTCGGGGCCTGCGCCGCCTGGTCCCTGCTGACGGCGGCCGCCCACGACGGCCGCCCCGAGGGGGTGCTGCTCGCGCTGCTCGCCGTGGCGGCGGGCTATGCCGCCGGACGGATCTTCGGGGCGCTGCTGCCGGTGGCGGCGCCCTGCGCCGGGGCGCTGGCCGGGCTGGTGCTGACCCTGACCGTGCCGCATCTCGCGCCAGGACCGCAGATCGTCGCGCCGCTCGGACCCGCCGGGGCGACCGCGGCCCTGCTGACCCTCTCGGCCGGCTCCGCGTGCTGCGCCGCCTGGGCCGCGCCCGCCCCTGGCGCACGGCTGGCGGCGTGTCTGCTGGCCGCCGCGATCACCGTGACCGCGGCCGTACGCGGCTCGGTCGTCGGCGCCGCCGCCTGCGTGGCGGTGCTGCTGTGCTCGCTCGCCACGGGCCGGATGCGCCGCCGGGGTCCCGGCATCGCGCTCCTGGCCCTGGCCGCCGCCCTGGTCACGGGCCTGACCTGGGCGGTCGCCGGGAACGCGCTGCCGGACGGCCTCACCTCGGCCCTGGAGGGCGGGCTCACGACGCACCGGGTCGAGCTGTGGCACGACGCCCTGGACCTGGCGGGCCGGGAGAGCGCGCTGGGCGTGGGCCCGGGACGCTTCGGCGACCTCAGCGCCACGGCGGCCGCCGCGACGCCGTCCGACGGGAAGCCGCACTCGGCGCCGTTGCAGCTGGCCGCCGAACAGGGTGTGGTGGGTGTGGCACTGCTCGCGGCCGCCTTCTGCTGGCTGCTGGGCGCGCTGTGGCGCTCGCCGCGTCCCGCACCCGTCGTACTGACCGCGGGCGCGGCGCTGACGGCACTGGCGGCCATCGCCTCGGTGGGCGACGCGCTGAGCTTCACCGCGGTGTCGGTCGGCGCGGGGCTCCTGGCCGGGCTGGCCACGGCGCGGCCGCTGGACCAGGTGCCCGCGTCGGACGCCTCGGATCGACCGGGCGAACCGAGGGTACGCGCGCGGGGCGGCCGGCCGGCCCCGTGACCGTGGCCGATGCCCGGCGCACCGGTCCAGCTGGTCCCGCGCGTCCTCAGTGCAGCGGGCCGTGCGCGTTGGAGCGCAGCCGGTCCCGGATGACCCGTACGGCTGCTTCGGCGTCGTCCACGGTGATCGTGAAGGTGTGTCCGTCCCACAGCCGCAGCACCACGCCCTCACCCCGGCGCACGACGACCGCGGTGCCCTTCTCCGGCCGCCAGCGGTAACCCCAGCCGCCCCAGTGGCGCGGGGTGACGAGCGGGGCGAAGTCGGCACCGGCCACCTGCGCCAGCGGAATACGGCGGCGCGGCACGCCGATGTGGCCGCACCGCACCTCCAGGGACTCCTTGTCGAGCCTCAGGTCGACGTGCACGAAGGCGAGGGTGCCGAAGAGGACGAGCAGACCGGCCGCGATGCAGCCGACCACGGCCATGGCGAGCGCGGCCGTGCCGGAGGTCCACGCGGAGTCGACGGCCAGTTCGATGCCGAGCGCCATGCAGGCGGCACCACTGATCGCCAGCAGCCACTGGAAGCGGTTGGTGGCGCGCCCGGTCCAGATGTCCGGGTGCGGAGTGTCCACGTCCTGGAGGCGGTCCCTCATGGCAATGAGATTACTCAGGTTTCACCGCACGGGTACTGCGTCGCGCAGGTTGGCTCCGCCGGCCGGGCGAGTGCGGCGGAGCGGGGGCGTCCGCCGGGCGCCCGTCGGTCACGGGAGCGGCCCGCCCGTCAGGAGGCGGGGCTGGCCACCTGCAACAGCCGCCCCTCGGCGTAGGCCAGCGCAGGCTCGGGCAGCGCGCCCGCACGCCCGCTGAGCAGCACCGTCACCGAACCGAGCGCCGGCGCATCGGGGGCGGGGAGGCCGCCGAGGCGGCGCAGGGCCTGCGCAGCCACGGCACCGGCGGAGCCGTGCAGGACGAGCGGCGGGAGACCGGGGCGCTGCACGGCGGCCCGGATGCGGTCGGCGACCAGCTCGTAGTGGGTGCAGCCGAGGACCACGGTCGTGACGTCCGCGGGGGTCAGCGCGGCGGCCGCGGCCACGGTGGCCTCGATGGCCGCCTCGTCGGCGTGCTCCACGGCCTCGGCCAGGCCCCAGCACGGCACCTCGGTGACGGCCACACCGCCGGCGAAGTCCCGGATGAGCCCCTGCTGATAGGGGCTGCCGGTGGTGGCGGGCGTGGCCCAGATCGCGACGGGGCCGCCGCCCGCGGCGGCCGGCTTGATCGCGGGAACCGTGCCGATGACCGGGATGCCGGGTTCGAGACGGGTGCGCAGGGTGTCCAGGGCGTGCACGGTGGCGGTGTTGCAGCCGACGATGAGGGCGTCCGGCCGGTGCGCGGCGGCGGCCTCCGCGACGGCCAGGGCACGCCCGGTGAGGTCCTGTGGGGTACGCGGCCCCCAGGGCATGCCGTCGGGGTCGAGGGAGAGAACCAGATCCGCGTCGGGCCGCAGGCGCCGTACCGCGGCGGTGGCCGCCAGCAGGCCGATTCCGGAGTCCATGAGCGCGATCTTCACCCGGCCACGATAGACGATGGGCTGCTGCGCGCCCCTACGGTGGGGCAGACTGCGCGGGTGAGCGCCATCACGTGCATCGCCGCCGCTTCTCTCGCCGCCTGGCTGTGGCTGCTGCTCTTCCAGGGCTTCTTCTGGCGTACGGACGTGCGGCTGCCGACGCTGCGCGAGCCGAGCACCTGGCCGTCCGTCTGTGTCGTCGTACCGGCGCGCGACGAGGCCGCGATGCTGCCGTCGAGCCTGCCGTCGCTGCTCGCCCAGGACTACCCGGGCCGGGCGGAGATCTTCCTGGTCGACGACGGCAGCCGGGACGGGACCGGGGAACTGGCGCGCGAGCTGGCGCGGCGGCACGGCGGGCTGCCGCTGACGGTGGATTCGCCGGGTGAGCCACCCGCGGGCTGGACGGGCAAGCTCTGGGCGGTGCGGCACGGCATCGCCCTGGCACGCACGCGTGGGCCCGCCTACCTCCTGCTCACGGACGCCGACATCGCCCATGCGCCGGACAGCCTGCGCCGGCTCGTGGCCGGCGCGCGCTCCGGAGGCTTCGACGTCGTCTCGCAGATGGCGCGGCTGCGGGTGGAGAGCCTGTGGGAGCGGCTCGTCGTCCCCGCCTTCGTCTATTTCTTCGCCCAGCTCTATCCGTTCCGCCGTATCAGCAAAAGAAATAAGGAGAAGGTCGGCGAGAAGAACGGGAAGAAGGGGAGGACCGGGACGGCGGCCGCCGCGGGCGGCTGTGTCCTGCTGAGCGCCGAGGCCGCGGAGCGGGCCCGGATCCCGGACTCCATCCGGCACGCCGTCATCGACGACGTCGCTCTCGCGCGGGCCGTCAAGCGCACCGGGGGCCGTGTCTGGCTCGGGCTGGCCGACGGCGTGGACAGCGTGCGCCCCTATCCGCGGCTGCGCGATCTGTGGCGGATGGTCTCGCGCAGCGCCTACGCGCAACTGCGCCACAGCGTCCTGCTGCTGGCCGGCACGGTCGGCGGGCTGGCGCTGGTGTACCTGGCGCCGCCCGTCACCCTGGTCGTGGGGGCGGCGCTGGGCGATCCCGCGACCGCCGTGCTCGGCGGCACGGCCTGGCTGGTGATGGCCGGGACGTACGTGCCGATGCTGCGTTATTACCGGCTGTCGCGGTGGCTGGCTCCCCTGCTGCCGTTCACCGCGTTCCTGTACCTGCTGATGACGGTCGACTCCGCGGTGCAGCACTACCGGGGCCGGGGTGCGGCCTGGAAGGGCCGCACCTATCCCCGTCCCGAAGCCGTCGCCGACGAGGGCTGAGCCGCCCCGGACCCGCCTCGCCTACTTCCGGCCGGGCGTCCAGTCCATGCCCCATCCGTAGGTCTGGTCGACGGTCCGCTGCGGGCTCACTCCGCGCGCAGGCACCAGGTAGCGGGCCTCGCGCTGGACGACCAGGTCACCGCCGTTGTTGGTGATGAGGGCGAGCGCGCACACCGTGGAGGGGACGGTGCACTCGTCGAGCGAGAAGTCGATCGGGGCGCCGTACTGAGGGGTGAGGGTGACCGTCGCGTGCAGGTCCGCGAAGGAGCGGGCGCCCTCGTAGATCGTCACGAAGACGAGGATGCGACGGAAGTCGCGCGCGTGGTCGAGGTTGATCGTGAGGTTCTCGCCGCTCGCCGTGGCGCCGGTGCGGTCGTCGCCGTCGAGGTGGATGTACGGCGGCCGGTTCAGGGCTCCGAACGCGTTGCCGAGGGCCTGTACGACCCCTTTGCGGCCGTCGGCGAGTTCGAACAGGGCGCACAGGTCGAGGTCGAGGTCTCTGTGCAGCGCGACGGCCCGGCCGCGCTTGCTGCCCCAGCCCGAGAACTGCTTGCGCACCTCCCAGTTGAGGTTCACGCGCATGGCGCCCGAGGTGCCGCCCTGCTTGGTCAGCGAGACCGACGGCGTGGACTTGGTGAGGGTGACCTTGGACAGCCGGACCGGCTGGGCGGGGGGCGGCGGGGCCTGGTGGGCCGGCGCCGGCATGGTCGCCGGGGGGACCGCCGGGGGCGGGGACACGGGCATCGGAGGGGCCGCGGGCGCGGCGCCGAACGGGTTCACCGGGGTGACGAGGGTGGGATCCCGGGGGGCGGGGGCCGGCACCGGCGGAAGGGGGGCCGGGGCGGCCGGGACCGGGGCGGCCGGTGCCGGGTGCTGCGGTTCGTCCACGGTGATGCCGTAGTCCGTCGCCAGTCCCTCCAGTCCGCTGCCGTAGCCCTGGCCGACGGCCCGGAACTTCCAGGCGCCCTGGCGGCGGTAGAACTCGCCCAGCACGAACGCCGTCTCGACCGTCGCGCCCACGCTGTCGAAGCGCGCGTGGACCGTGCCGCGCTCCGCGTCCCGGACCTCGATGTACAGACCGGGGATCTGCCCGAACGTGCCGCCGTCGGCGGAGGCGGCGAGGATCACGGTCTCGACGGCGGGCTCCACGCGCGCGAGGTCGACGACGAGGGTGTCGGTCACCCGGACGCCGCCGTCGCGGCGTTTGCCCTCGTGCCGGACGGTGCCGGAGGAGTGCACGGGCTGGTTGTAGAAGACGAAATCCCCGTCGGAGCGGACCTTGCCGCCGACCAGCAGGAGCGCCGAGGCGTCGGCGTCCGGCACCCCGGGACCGGCTCCCCAGCCCAATTCGACGCGCAGTGCCGTCGTCGGCACCGGCGTATTCGATCCCTTCGACATTGACATGTCCGCCCCCATCACATCCCACTCGCCGGGCCAGGTCCCGGCCCCCATCGGGTTGCCTACGGAACCAACCTATTCCGCGCGGTGGCGAACTCCCATGGAGAGACGGAAACCCGGGAGGTCAACCACCGGTAACCCCTCCGGAACTCGGGCTTTACCCGATCAGCACCCTGCCCGGTGCCCCTTTTTCCCATGTTCGCTCGCATTGGGGATCCCAGGTCACTACGGACGCGGAAAACAACCCTCTTATCGGTCTCCCCAACCAGCACATCGTGGGCTTAACTTATGTGCCATGACCTCCCCCCGCTCCACCTATGGCGGCGGCTACTACTCCGCCTCCTTCCCGGACACCCCGATCTACGACTCGCTCGTGGCCGAACGGGGCACTCCGCAGATCGCCCCGATCCGGGTCCCCGCCGCGTACGACATGGGCATGGGCAGCAGCCTTCCGTCGATGGGCAGCAATCTGCCCGCGCTCCCCTCGGCGCTGCCCGCCCTGCCCCCGGCTCCCTCCCAGCCGGGCTACGGCTACCCGCAGGCGCAGCAGCCCTCCCCGCTGCAGCAGGCGCCCGCGGCCTACGTCCCGCAGCAGGCGGCGCCCCGCGGCTACCCCGGTCCGCAGCCGCAGCAGCCCCGCCCGGTCCAGCCCGGCATGGGCTACGAGGCGATGCGCCCCGCGGCCGCCCGGCCCGCTCCGGCTCCCTACCAGGATCCGTACGGCAACCAGCAGCAGTACCGCGGCGGCTACTGATCCGTTCCCGGCCCGTCGGTGCCACCTGGCACGATGGGAATCATGGATAAAGCGGACCTGCTGTCGATTCACGTCCATCCGGTCAAGGCGTTCCGGGCACTGTCGCTCCGGGAAGCCGTCGTGGAGCCCTGGGGGCTGGCCGGAGACCGACGCTGGGTACTGATCGACGACGGGGGAAAGGTCGTCACGCAACGCCAGCAGCCGCGCCTCGCACAGGCCGCCGCCGAGCTCCTGCCCGGCGGCGTCCGGCTGTCCGCGCCCGGCCGTGCGCCGCTGACCGTCCCCGAGCCGGAGCCGGCCGGGACCGTGCCGGTCGAGATATTCGGCGACAAGGTGGAGGGTGTGCCCGCCGACGCCGCCGCCCACGCCTGGTGCAGTGCCTTCCTCGACGCCGACGTGCGTCTCGTGCACATGGACGACCCCGCCGTGCGCCGTCCGGTCGACCCCCGGTTCGCGCTGCCCGGGGAGACGGTCTCCTTCGCCGACGGCTTCCCGCTGCTGGTCACCACGACCGCCTCCCTCGACGCCCTCAACACGCTGATCGCGCAGGGCCGCAACGCCGCCGAGGGCCCGCTGCCCATGAACCGTTTCCGGCCGAACCTCGTGGTGTCGGGGACCACCGCCTGGGCCGAGGACGGCTGGCGCCGCATCGCCGTCGGCGAGGTGACCTTCCGGGTCGCCAAGAAGTGCGCGCGCTGCGTCGTGACCACCACCGACCAGAGCACGGGCGGGCGCGGCAAGGAGCCGCTGCACACCCTGGGCCGGCACCGCCGTATCGACGGCGGTCTGATCTTCGGCCAGAACCTGGTGCCCGAGTCCCCCGGCACGCTCCGGGTCGGCGACCCGGTCACGGTCCTCGACTGAGCCCGCCTGCCGCCTGCCCGTTCGGACGCCTGCCCGCCTGTACGGTGCGTCAACTCCTCGCGCGCCCGCGCGATGCCGACGCGGTTCGGGAACCCCGCGCCGGGACCCGCTCGTTGGGATTTTCGCGAGCAGTTCGTGCAAGGCCCGGGCCGGAGGTGAGTTCACTCTCTTCGACCGGACCCACGCGTGAACGGTCGCGCACGGGGATACACGGAGGGGTGAGGGGGTGGCGTCTCGGTGCGAGCGATCGGCGGGCTCTGGCGCTGGCGGCACAATCCGCTGCGGCGCGCGACCGACCTGGTGGAGGCCTGGCTCGCCCTCGTGGCCCTGCTGTTCGTCCTGGTCGTCACGCCGGTGACCGGTCTCCTCGTCGGCGGAGCCGCCCAGGACGCCCTCCAGCGGGCGGCCCGTGCGCAGCACGCCGCGCGGTACGAGGTGACGGCCACCGTGGTGCGCCGGCTGACCCGTTCCCCGCTGGAGGCCGACCCGGAGGTCTCCGCCCTGCGGGACAGCCGCAGCCGGGTGACCGCCGACTGGAGAGCACCGGACGGCACCGCGCGCCACGGCCCGGTCGTCACGACCCTCAAGACCCCGCACAGCGGCGACCACTTCACCCTGTGGACCGACGTGCACGGCACCCTCGTGGCCCGCCCGATGGACCCGGTGACGGCGACGACGCACGCCGTCCTCGCCGGACTGGGCGCGGCCATGCTGACCGTGGGACTCGTCGAGGGCATGAGACGGCTCGTCCTGTGGCGCATGGTCCGGCGCCGGTACGCGCGTTGGGACCGGGCCTGGGAGCGGGCGGGCCCGGACTGGGGCCGGACCGGCACCGGCAGCTGAGGGCACGGCGTCCGCCCGGCCGCCTTCGGCCTCTGGTCAACCCACCGTGCGTACGCACGCTACGGTGGACCGGCCGATACTTCGGCATCGACCCGCGTACGACGAGGTGGGGGCACGGCAACGCCATGGCACAGGGCACGGTCCAGGTGACGCACACCGGTACTTCGAGGTGGCGGCGCCGCACAGGTGAGTACGCGTCGCTCGCCGCAGCCCTGGAGGCCGCGGCCGAAGGTGACGTCCTCACCATCGCCCCGGGCACCTATCGGGAGAACCTCGTCGTCGAGCGGGCGGTGACCCTGCGCGGTCCCGAGGGCTCGGCCGGTTCGGTGCGGATCGCGCCCCTGGACGGAGTGCCGCTGACGGTCCGTGCGTCGGCGGTCGTCCAGGACCTGCACGTGGAGGGACAGGACGCGGCGGCTCCGGCGCTGCTGGTCGAGGACGGCTCGCCGGAGCTGCACGACGTCCGGATCGTCACCCGGTCCGCGGCCGGCATAGAGGTGCGCGGCGGCGCCCGGCCCACCGTGCGGCGCTGCACGGTCGACAACCCGGCGGGCATCGGCATCGCCGTGGTCGACGGCGGTGGCGGGGTGTTCGAGGACTGCGAGGTCGTCGCCTCGGGGCAGTCCGGGGTGATGGTGCGCGCGGCCGGCCATCCGCGGCTGGAGCGCTGCCGGGTGCACCACACCTCCGGGGCCGGGCTGAGCGTCACCGGGGACAACTCCGCGCTGGAGGCGGTGGGCTGCGAGGTCTACGAGGTGCGGGGCAGCGGTGTGCAGATCACCGCACGGGCCACCGCCCACCTCACGGACTGTGATGTGCACCGCACCACGGCCGACGGCGTCACCCTGGACACCGACGCGGTGCTGACGCTCGCCGACTGCCGGATCCACGACATCCCCGAGAACGCGGTCGACCTGCGGTCCCGCTCCGTGCTGACGCTGACCCGCACGACGGTGCGCCAGTTCGGCCGCAACGGGCTGTCGGTGTGGGATCCGGGCACGCGCGTGGACGCCAACCAGTGCGAGATCTTCGACAGCACCGGCGACTACCCGGCGGTGTGGGTCAGCGACGGGGCGACCGTGGTCCTCGACTCCTGCCGGGTGCACGACGTGCCGGACGCGCTGTTCGTCCTGGACCGCGGCTCGCGCGCGGACGTCGTCGACAGCGACCTCTTCCAGGTCCGCAACACCGCCGTGTCGGTCAGCGACGGGGCCACCGCGCAACTCGACGACTGCCGGATCCGGGACGCGGCCACCGGGGCCTGGTTCCGTGACCACGGCAGCGGCGGCACCCTCAACAACTGCACCGTGGACGGCACCCAGACCGGCGTGATCGTCACCAAGGGCGCCGACCCCACCATCGAGCGGTGCACGGTCGACTCGCCCGCGGAGGCCGGGTTCTACGTCTCGGCGGGCGGCCGGGGCAGCTTCCTGGGCTGCCGGGTCACGGGCAGCTCCGGCTACGGCTTCCATGTGCTCGACGGCTGCCGTACGACGCTGCGCAAGTGCCGTACGGAGCGCTGCGCGCGCGGCGGGTACGAGTTCGCGGAGGCCGGCCCGGACGCCGCGTCCGGCTCGGGTCCGGTCGTCGAGGACTGCACGAGCGACGAGAGCGCGGGGGTGCGGGCGCCCCGGGCACCGGAGCCGGAGCCGACCGTGCAGCAGACGGCGGCCCGGTCCACGGGGCTGCTCGGCGCCATCCCCGGCCAGCGCGTCACCGAGCAGGAGCCGCTGCTCCCCGCCACGCCGCCGGAGCAGCAGACGCGCGCCTCCACGGCCGTGCTCGGCGAACTCGACGCGCTGGTGGGCCTGGACAGCGTCAAGCGGGAGGTACGGGCCCTCACCGACATGATCGAGGTGGGCCGGCGCCGCAGGGAGGCCGGGCTGAAGGCGGCCTCCGTCAAACGTCATCTCGTCTTCACCGGCTCTCCCGGCACCGGGAAGACGACGGTCGCCCGCCTCTACGGCGAGATCCTCGCCTCCCTCGGCGTGCTGGAGCGAGGGCATCTGGTCGAGGTGTCCCGCGTGGACCTGGTCGGCGAGCACATCGGTTCCACGGCGATCCGCACCCAGGAGGCGTTCGAACGGGCGCGTGGCGGAGTGCTGTTCATCGACGAGGCGTACGCGCTCTCCCCGGAGGACTCCGGCCGTGACTTCGGCAAGGAGGCCATCGACACCCTCGTGAAACTGATGGAGGACCACCGGGACGCGGTGGTGGTGATCGTCGCCGGGTACACGGCCGAGATGGAGCGGTTCCTCTCGGTCAACCCCGGTGTGGCGTCCCGCTTCTCCCGGACCATCACCTTCAGCGACTACGGCCCCGGGGAACTGCTGCGGATCGTGGAGCAGCAGGCCGAGGAGCACGAGTACCGGTTGGCTCAAGGGACCGCGCAGGCCCTGCTGAAGTACTTCACGGACCTGCCCAAGGGCCCTGCCTTCGGCAACGGCCGTACGGCCCGGCAGACGTTCGAGGCGATGGTGGAACGGCATGCGGGCCGGGTCGCCCAGGTCGCGGAGCCGAGCACGGACGACCTGACCCTGCTCTACGCCGAGGACCTGCCCGAACCGTCCTGAGGCGGGCCGCCGGCGGGACGGGGGCCCGGCAGGTCCGGCCGCAACCGGGCCAGCAGTCGCCGCCGTTCCCGCGCGAAGACCGGGTCGGCCTGGTAGTCGGAGTGTCCGAGGACGGGTGCAGGCAGCGGGTGGCGGCCGGTGCGGCCGTACGCCATCGGGTCCTTCAGCGGCGCACGGTCCACCTCGGGGCCGCAGTCGCCGGGCAGCCGCACCGGGCCGCCGATGGGGTCGGTGAGACGGTAGAGGTTGCGCCAGCAGGCCACCTCCCGGTGCAGTGAGCTCAGCGCGCCCGGCCCGAAGTGGGCCGGGAACCAACGGCCGTAGAGCCGTTCGAGCGGGGAGCCGTAGGTCAGCAGGGCGACCCGGCCGCGCTCGGCGGGCCTGAGCTGCCAGACGGCGGCGGCCGCGAGCACGCTGCCCTGCGAGTGCCCGGAGATCACCAGACGGCCGCCCGTGTCGCGGGTCCAGGTGGCCATCCGCCAGGTCAGGTCGGGGACGGCGCGCTCGGCGTAGCAGGGCGGGGCGAAGGGGTGGGCGGCGCGCGGCCAGAACGTGCCGACGTCCCACAGGATGCCGATGGTGCGCCGGGCGGTGGCGTCCTTGTAGGCACGTCGGCCCCAGGTCACGAAGACGATGAAGCCCAGTCCGATCAGCCAGGAGCCGATCGCCTGCGCGGCGTC
>NZ_JBEOWS010000283.1:0-12998 GCF_040296125.1 Streptomyces sp. NPDC002265
GGCCGCGCCATGCGGTCCCACGGGTCCTCGGCGCGGCCTCTTCGGGCTCCGTCGGACCGGGGCGACGGTTGTTGTCGGCGACGTCACGTAGGCTCAAGGTGACGGAATTCGTTCGATCTGCGACGAGGGAGGGGGCCCACGTGCTCATCGACACCTACGGCCGAGTGGCCACCGACCTGAGAGTCTCGCTCACCGACCGGTGCAATCTGCGCTGCGCCTACTGCATGCCCGAGGAGGGCCTGCAGTGGCTGTCCAAGCCCGACCTGCTCACCGACGACGAGATCGTCCGCCTGATCGACGTCGCGGTCACCTCGCTCGGCATCGAGGAGGTCCGTTTCACCGGCGGCGAGCCCCTGCTGCGTCCCGGACTGGTCGGCATCGTCGAGCGGGTCGCGGCCCTCGCCCCCCGACCCCGGATGTCCCTCACCACCAACGGCATCGGCCTGCGCCGTACCGCCGAGGCCCTGAAGACCGCGGGCCTGGACCGGGTGAACGTCTCGCTGGACACCCTGCGCCCCGACGTCTTCAAGACCCTGACCCGCCGCGACCGCCACCACGACATCGTCGCGGGCCTGGCCGCCGCCGCCGAGGCCGGCCTGCTCCCCGTCAAGATCAACGCCGTACTGATACCGGGCCTGAACGACGACGAGGCCCCGGACCTGCTCGCCTGGGCGATGGAACACGCCTACGAACTGCGCTTCATCGAGCAGATGCCCCTGGACGCCCAGCACGGCTGGAAGCGCGAGGGCATGGTGACCGCGAGCGACATCCTCGCCTCGCTGCGCACCCGCTTCGAGCTGACCGCCGAAGGTTCCCAGGAGCGCGGCTCGGCCCCGGCCGAACGCTGGATCGTCGACGGCGGACCGCACCGCGTCGGCGTCATCGCCTCCGTCACCCGGCCGTTCTGCGCGGCCTGCGACCGCACCCGGCTCACCGCCGACGGCCAGATCCGCACCTGTCTGTTCGCCACCGAGGAGACGGATCTGCGCGCCGCGCTGCGGGGCGGCGCCCCCGACGAGGAGATCGCCCGGATCTGGCGGCTGGCGATGTGGGGAAAGAAGGCCGGATCCGGTCTGGACGACCCCTCGTTCCTCCAGCCCGAGCGCCCGATGTCCGCGATCGGCGGCTGACCGGAACACCCGGGTTCGTAAGACCCCGGACCGGAAGGCCCGGGGCCGGAAGACCCGGCATCGCGGCATCACGGTCCGCCGGAAGGGCTGGGCGACAGCGCTGGGCGGAAGGTCAGGCGCCCTCGGGCGCGGTCCACTCCGCGAACTTCACCACGTCCTTGAGTAGACCCCGTACCCCCAGGAACTGGGACAGATGCTCACGGTGTTCGTCGCACGCGAGCCAGGTCTTGCGCCGCTCCGGGGTGTGGATCTTCGGGTTGTTCCACGCGAGGACCCACACGGCGTCGGCGCGGCAGCCCTTCGCGGAACAGACAGGGGTCTCGTCACTCACGGATTTCATCTCACAGGTGCGCACACAAGGCGACGCCGAGCAGCCACGGGGGGAGCTGCCCGGCGT
This sequence comes from Streptomyces sp. NPDC002265, assembly GCF_040296125.1. Lineage (NCBI taxonomy): Bacteria > Bacillati > Actinomycetota > Actinomycetes > Kitasatosporales > Streptomycetaceae > Streptomyces > Streptomyces sp. NPDC002265. The sequence goes on from NZ_JBEOWS010000283.1 coordinate 1,528, forward strand.
CGGTCTGTCGCTCCGACGGGGGATGCGGAGCGCGTACGAAGTATGTCACGGGTAACCGGCCGTCGGGAGCCGGAACAGCAGGATAGATCTGAGCTTTTCTTGAGCTTGGCGCACAGCGTGCTCACGGCTGACGCTCAGTACGATCGCCCGCCGCGTCCTCCGGGACGGATTCCGCGGACTCCTCCCGCGCCGACGGCGGCTCGATCATCGGCGGCGTCGGCAAGGTCACGAACGTCGTCGGCAGCGACGGCGCGTTCTCGCGCCCGGCGTTGGCGACGACCACCGCGATATAGGGCAGAACGGCGCCCAGGACCAGCGCCACGATCGCGACGTGCCGTTCCACGCCCCACAGGGTCGCCGCGAGGATCACCGACAGGGTGCGGATGGTCATCGAGATGACGTACCGGCGCTGCCGGCCGCGCACATCCTCATGGAGGCTCTGGCGCGCTCCGGTGATCCGGAAGACCTCGACGTCGCCCCCACCGCGCAGCTTCCGCATCACATTCCACCATCCGCCCGCATCGGACTCTCCCAGGCCGCCGCCCGGCCGGGAAACCGCGTCCGAACAGCCTCCACGTTACGCCGCGGCTGCGCCGCCTTCGAGACCGGGGCGCATCCCGTCCGGGCGAACCACCTGCGCCGACACCTGTACGACCCGACCCGACATGCGCCGTACGGGGGGCGGGCGGACACTGACCGTACTGCTCACGTCAAGTTGCAGGAGGAGGCAGTCATGGGCTGGCTGTGGGCCATCATCGTGGGGTTCGTGCTGGGCCTGATCGCCAAGGCGGTCATCCCGGGCAAGCAGCACAGCCCCCTGTGGCTGACCACCATCTTCGGCATCCTCGGGGCCGTCGCGGGCAACGCGATCGCCCGCGGACTCGGGGTCGCCCAGACCCCCGGCATCGACTGGACCCGGCATCTGTTCCAGCTGGTGGCCGCGATCATCATCGTCGCCCTCGGCGACATGGCGTACATGTCCCTGCGGGGCAGCAGAAAGCAACGGGTCTGAGGCGCGGCCCCGCCCGCGAAGCCGATCGCGGGGCGCGCACGGCGAAGGGGTGGCCTCCCGCACGGGAAGCCACCCCTCTCGCTCGGTCCGGCACGGCCGGCCGGGACCACCGGTCCGTCCGGCTCAGCCGGCCTCGACCTCGACGGCCGCCAGGTTCTTCTTGCCGCGGCGCAGCACCAGCCAGCGCCCGTGCAGCAGGTCCTCGGGGGCGGGCACCGCGTCCTCGGCGCCGACCTTGACGTTGTTCACGTAGGCGCCGCCCTCCTTGACCGTGCGACGGGCGGCCGACTTGCTGGCCACCAGCCCGACCTCGGCGAACAGGTCGACCACCGGCGCGAGCGCGCCGACCTTGATGTGCGGCACCTCGGACAGGGCCGCGGCCAGCGTCCGGGCGTCCAGGTCCGTCAGCTCGCCCTGTCCGAACAGGGCCCTGGACGCGGCGATCACGGCGGCCGTCTGGTCGGCGCCGTGCACCAGGGTCGTCAGCTCCTCGGCCAGCGCACGCTGGGCGGCGCGCGCCTGCGGACGCTCAGCTGTCTGCTGCTCCAGCTCCTCCAGCTCCGCACGAGAGCGGAAGGACAGGATCCGCATGTACGTCGAGATGTCCCGGTCGTCCACGTTCAGCCAGAACTGGTAGAACGCGTACGGCGTCGTCATCTCGGGGTCGAGCCAGATGGCGCCGCCCTCGGTCTTGCCGAACTTGGTGCCGTCCGCCTTGACCATCAGCGGCGTCGCCAGCGCGTGCACCTGGGCGTGCGGCTCCAGGCGGTGGATCAGATCGAGACCGGCGGTGAGGTTGCCCCACTGGTCGCTGCCGCCCTGCTGCAAGGTGCAGCCGTAGCGCCGGTACAGCTCCAGGAAGTCCATGCCCTGGAGCAGCTGGTAGCTGAACTCCGTGTAGCTGATGCCCTCCTCGGACTCCAGGCGCCGGGCCACCGAGTCCTTGGTCAGCATCTTGTTGACGCGGAAGTGCTTGCCGATGTCCCGCAGGAACTCGATGGCCGACAGCCCCGCCGTCCAGTCGAGGTTGTTCACCATGACCGCGGCGTTCTCGCCCTCGAAGGACAGGAACGGCTCGATCTGCGAGCGCAGCCGGGTCACCCAGTTCGCGACCGTCTCCGGGTCGTTCAGCGTGCGCTCGGCCGTCGGCCGGGGGTCGCCGATCTGGCCCGTCGCGCCGCCGACCAGGGCCAGCGGGCGCAGACCCGCCTGCTGGAGCCGGCGCATGGTGAGGACCTGCACCAGGTGGCCGACGTGCAGGCTCGCCGCGGTCGGGTCGAAGCCGCAATAGAACGTGACGGGACCGTCCGCGAGCGCCTTGCGCAAAGCCTCTTCGTCGGTGGACAGGGCGAACAGGCCCCGCCACTTCAGCTCGTCGACGATGTCCGTCACGGTTCTCGCATCTCCTTGGACGTTCTGACGTTTTCCGGGCGTCGGGCGACGACCGTGGCTACGAGGTTATACGCCCTGGCTGACAGAGCTCATATTGAAGTCCGGCACCCGCAGCGCGGGCATCGCCGCCCTGGTGAACCAGTCGCTCCACTCGCGCGGCAGCGTCTTTTCGGTGCGCCCCGCCTCCGTGGCCCGCCCCAGCAGGTCGACCGGCGACTCGTTGAACCGGAAGTTGTTGACCTCGCCGGTCACCTCGCCGTTCTCCACCAGGTAGACGCCGTCCCGGGTCAGCCCCGTGAGCAGCAGCGTCGCCGGGTCCACCTCGCGGATGTACCAGAGACAGGTCAGCAGCAGCCCCCGCCCGGTGTCCGCGACCATCTCCTCCAGCGAGCGGTCCGTGCCCCCGTCCAGGATCAGGTTGTCGATCGCCGGTGCCACCGGCAGCCCGGTCAGACCGGCACTGTGGCGGGTGGTCGTGAGGTTCTTCAGCTCACCCGCCCCGACCCATTCGGTCGCCCGGACCGGCAGGCCGTTGTCGAACACCGACTGATCGCCCTGCGAGGAGTGCGCGATCACGAAGGGCGCGGTCTCCAGACCGGGCTCGTCCGGGTCGCTGCGCAGGGTCAGCGGCAGTTCCGACAGCCGATCGCCCAGGCGGGTGCCGCCGCCCGGCTTGGAGAACACCGTGCGCCCCTCGGTCGCGTCCCGCCCCGACGCCGACCACATCTGGTAGATCAGCAGGTCGGCGACCGCGGTCGGCGGCAGCAGCGTCTCGTAGCGGCCCGCGGGCAGCCCCACCCGGCGCTCCGCCCAGCCCAGCCGTACGGCCAGCTCCGCGTCCAGCGCGGCCGGGTCCACGTCCTTGAAGTCCCGGGTCGACCGTCCGGCCCAGGCCGAACGGGTACGGTCCGGCGACTTGGCGTTGACCTCCAGCGTCCCGTTGGGCTGGTCGTGCCGCAGGCGCAGCCCCGTCGACGTACCGAGATAGGTCGACACCAGTTCGTGGTTGGCGAAGCCGTACAGCTCACGTCCGCCCGCACGCGCGCGGGCGAACGACTCCCCGAGCGCCGGGGCGAAGTCCGCGAACACCGCGGAGGAGGTCTCCACCGGCGCCTCGGTGAAGCCGGGGGACTGCGACACGCCCGTGACCAGCGGCTGCGCGTCCTCGGCCGGTCCCGCGGCGCTCGCGGCGGCCTCGGCGGCCCGCACCAGCGGCTCCAGCTCCTGCGCCGTCACCGCGGACCGCGACACCACACCCGAGGCGGTGCCCTCCTTGCCGTCGACCGTCGCGATCACCGTGAGCGTACGCCCGCGCGTGACCCCGTTCGTGGTGAGCGCGTTGCCCGCCCAGCGCAGGTTGGCGGTGGAGTGCTCGTCGGCGATGACGACACACCCGTCCGCCCGGGACAGCGACAGGGCCCGCTCGACGACCTCGTGCGGCTTGCTCGAACGGGCGCTCATCGGCCGGCCTCCTGCGTGGTGTTGAGACTGTGCTTGCCCGGGGGACAACCCCCGGATCCCCGGCCGATCCGGATGCGGGCGCTCATCGGCCGGCCTCCTGCGTGGTGTTGAGGATGTTGACGCCCCTGAACAGGGCGGACGGGCAGCCGTGGGAGACGGCCGCGACCTGGCCCGGCTGGGCCTTCCCGCAGTTGAACGCGCCGCCGAGGACATACGTCTGCGGGCCGCCGACCGCCTCCATGGACCCCCAGAAGTCGGTGGTCGTGGCCTGGTAGGCGACCTCCCGCAGCTGGCCGGTGATCCGCCCGTTCTCGATCCGGAAGAAGCGCTGTCCGGTGAACTGGAAGTTGTACCGCTGCATGTCGATGGACCAGGACCGGTCCCCGACGACGTAGACACCCCGGTCGACACCGCCGATGAGGTCCTCCGTGGACATCCCCGCGGGATCGGGCCGCAGCGACACGTTGGCCATGCGCTGCACGGGCACATGGCCCGGCGAGTCGGCGAACGCGCACCCGTTGGACCGCTCGAACCCGGTCAGCCGGGCGGTCCGCCGGTCCAGCTGGTAGCCGACCAGGGTGCCGTCCTTCACCAGGTCCCAGGACTGCGCCTCGACGCCCTCGTCGTCGTACCCCACGGTCGCCAGACCGTGCTCGGCGGTCCGGTCACCGGTGACGTTCATCTGCGGCGAGCCGTACCGCAACGTGCCGAGCTGGTCGAAGGTGGCGAAGGAGGTGCCGGCGTACGCGGCCTCGTAGCCGAGCGCGCGGTCCAGCTCGGTCGCGTGCCCGATGGACTCGTGGATCGTCAGCCACAGGTTGGACGGGTCGACGACCAGGTCGTACAGACCCGGCTCGACACTCGGCGCCCGCATCTTCTCCGCCAGCAGCTCAGGCAGCTCCGCCAGCTCCGACTCCCAGTCCCAGCCCGTGCCGGTCAGATACTCCCAGCCCCGGCCCACGGGCGGCGCCAGGGTCCGCATCGAGTCGAACTCGCCGCTCGACTCGTCCACCGACACCGCTGTCAGCTGCGGATGCAGCCGCACCCGCTGCTGCGTGGTGACGGTCCCGGCGGTGTCCGCGTAGAACTTGTTCTCGTGCACGGTGAGCAGCGAGGCGTCGACATGGTTGATGCCGCGCGCCGCCAGCAGCTGCCCGCTCCACTGCGCCAGCAGCCCCGCCTTCTCCTCGTCGGGCACGCCGAACGGATCGATCTCGTACGACGAGACCCAGGTCTTCTCCGCGTGCACGGGCTCGTCGGCGAGCTCGACAATCCCCCACTGCCCGAAAGGCGTGGGAGGTGCCCCCACGTCGGACCCGGCCGCCCTGATCACCTGGGCGGACAGCTTGGCCATCGCCACCGCCTGGGAGGCGACCTTGGCCGCCGCGTCCATCGTCAGATCCACGCCCGACGCGAACCCCCACGTGCCGCCGTGCACGACCCGCACCGCGTATCCGAGGTCCGTGGTGTCGGACGACCCCGACGGCTTCGCGTCCCGCAGCCGCCACGACGCGCTGCGCACCCGCTCGAAGCGGAAGTCCGCGTGCTGCGCGCCGAGCGCACGCGCGCGTGCCAGCGCGGCGTCGGCGAGAGCCCTGAGGGGCAGTGCCAGAAATGACTGATCGATTTCATGGGGCACGGACGGGGATCCCTTCGGGCTTCTCGCAGAACAGATGGGAGGGTACGGGACCAACTCCCGTACCTTCCCACGAACATCGCGTCTGACGCCGACTCAGCCGTGGTGGCGAAGGTGGCCGAGGCTCGCCTGCGTGCCAGGTCCGAAGGCCCGACCGCTTGATCGATCCACTGTAGGAACCCGACATGACTCGGGGTGTGCCACTGTCGGTGCCCGCTTCCTTGCAGGCAGGCCCCTACCGATAGGTTTTCGGGGAAGCCGCCTGTGGTCCAGTTTTCGGGCGGGTGTGTCAAACCCCTACGGAAAGGGTGATCCGTTGAGCCGCTCGGTTCTCGTCACCGGAGGAAACCGGGGCATCGGCCTCGCCATCGCCCGCGCGTTCGCCGATGCCGGCGACAAGGTCGCCATCACGTACCGGTCGGGCGAGCCGCCGGCTGCGCTGACCGAGCTGGGCTGCCTGGCCGTGAAGTGCGACATCACCGACACCGAGCAGGTGGAGCAGGCCTACAAGGAGATCGAGGCCGCGCACGGCCCGGTGGAGGTCCTGATCGCCAACGCCGGTGTCACCAAGGACCAGCTTCTGATGCGTATGTCCGAGGAGGACTTCACCTCGGTCGTCGACACCAACCTCACCGGCACCTTCCGCGTGGTCAAGCGTGCCAACCGCGGCATGCTGCGGGCCAAGAAGGGCCGGGTCGTCCTCATCTCGTCGGTGGTCGGACTGCTCGGCTCCGCCGGACAGGCGAACTACGCCGCCTCCAAGGCCGCGCTGGTCGGCTTCTCGCGCTCGCTCGCCCGTGAGCTGGGCTCGCGCAACATCACCTTCAACGTCGTCGCGCCCGGTTTCGTCGACACCGACATGACCAAGGTGCTCACCGACGAGCAGCGCGCGGGCATCGTCTCGCAGGTCCCGCTCGGCCGGTACGCGCAGCCGGAGGAGATCGCCGCGACGGTGCGGTTCCTCGCCTCGGACGACGCCTCGTACATCACTGGAGCCGTCATCCCCGTTGACGGCGGACTGGGAATGGGTCACTGATCACCATGAGCGGAATTCTCGAGGGCAAGCGCATCCTGATCACCGGTGTGCTGACGGAGGCGTCCATCGCCTTCCACACGGCCCGGCTGGCTCAGGAGCAGGGCGCGGAGATCATCCTGACCGCGTTCCCGCGGCCCACGCTGACCGAGCGCATCGCCAAGAAGCTGCCGAAGCCCACCAAGGTCATCGAGCTGGACGTCACCAACGACGAGCACCTCGCGCGCCTGGCCGACGTGGTCGGCGAGGAGCTCGGCGGCCTCGACGGCGTCGTGCACTCCATCGGCTTCGCGCCGCAGGACGCGCTCGGCGGCAACTTCCTGAACACGCCGTTCGAGTCGGTCGCCACGGCCATGCACGTCTCGGCGTTCTCCCTGAAGTCGCTGACCATGGCCTGTCTGCCGCTGATGCAGAACGGCGGCTCCGTCGTCGGCCTCACCTTCGACGCCTCCTTCGCGTGGCCGCAGTACGACTGGATGGGCCCGGCCAAGGCCGCCCTGGAGGCGACCAGCCGCTACATCGCCCGCGACCTGGGCAAGCAGAACATCCGCTGCAACCTCGTCTCGGCGGGCCCGCTCGGTTCCATGGCCGCCAAGTCCATCCCGGGCTTCAGCGACCTGGCCTCCGTGTGGGACAACCGCTCCCCGCTGGAGTGGGACCTGACGGACCCGGAGCCGGCCGGCAAGGGCGTCGTCGCCCTGCTGAGCGACTGGTTCCCGAAGACCACCGGCGAGATCGTCCACGTGGACGGCGGTCTGCACGCCATCGGCGCCTGATCTCTCCCGCCCCGTCCCGTACGGCGTCGACGCCCCGTTCCCCGCAGCGCGCGGGGGGCGGGGCGTCACCCGTTCGGCCCCTTCGGCCAGGCCTGAGCGGGTGACGATTGCGCACAATGGAGTAACGCGTACCCCACGCGAGACCCTCCCCAGCACGGCCGAGGAGGTCCCCCTTGTGCGCCTGTCCCACAGCCTGGCCTCAGTGACCGCAGCCGTCGCTCTTGTGCTGTCCCTGCCGTACGAGGCGATGCCGCACCCGCGCGTGAAGGCAGGGGATCCTCCGGCCCCGCGGCAGCCGTTCGGGGCCGAGTGCCGGATCACCGTCGACGGCTCCCATGTCGTCGCCTACTGCCACAACCCCTATGCCGACATCGATCGCGTCGCTCTGCACGTCGAGTGCGACCGTTGGTGGGACCTCGACGTCGACGGTCCCGCCATCGACACCGGGCCCGCGATGACCGTACGGCTGGCCGGCCGGTGCTGGATGGAGGTGCGGTCGGTGTGGATCAGTCACCAGAAGCGCTGAAGCGCCCCGGCCGGCACAGCCGCGGATAGCCGGCCGCCTCCGCGGCGGCCGTGTCCGCGTCGCCCGAGCGGATCGCGTCGACCAGCCGGGTGTGCTGCATGTACCCCTCCGGCGTCAGCTCCTCGCCGACGTCGTCGCGCAGCCAGTCGCGCAGCACCTCGCCCAGGTCCGCGTGCATCGCGGTCATGACGTCGTTGTGGGACGCGGACACCACCGCCAGATGGAAGGTCGCGTCGGCCGCCACGAACGCCTCCGCGTCCCCCGACGCCCAGGCCTCCTCGCGGCGCACCAGCAGCGCGTCGAGCTGCTTGAGGTCCTTCTCGGTACGCCGTTCGGCCGCCAGCCGGGCCGCCGCGGACTCCAGCGCGGAGCGCAGCTCGGCGATGTGCCGCGGATCGGCGCCGGAGAAGCGGCGGTGCATCACGCCCGCCAGCTCGCTGGTCGCCACGACGTAGGTGCCGGAACCCTGGCGGATGTCCAGCAGACCGTTGTGCGCGAGCGCCCGGACGGCCTCGCGGACCGTGTTGCGGGCGACCCCGAGCTGCTCGACCAGCTCGGGCTCGGTCGGGATCCGGGAGCCGACCGGCCACTCGCCCGAGGTGATCTGGTTGCGCAGCTCGGCGATGACCTGCTCGGACAGGGCCGAGCGACGGGGATGGCTCAGGGGCATGGCACACCTTCGCACGCGGCGGGCGGGAGCGGGCCACCCGGGGATGGACAACCAATCATCCCATGATTCTATGATGGTCCCCATGGTGAACGAGGGAACCGGGACGGTGGCGTCCACGAACGCGAGCACGATCGAGGGCCCGATCGAGGGCACGGACGCCGACGCGCGCACGGACACGAGCGCGGACAGGGCTGCGGACAGGGGCGCGAGCCCGGGTACCGGTACGGGTGGCGGCACGGCCGTACGCGCGTGGGCGCCACGTCTGGTCGCCGTCGGCATCGTGCTGTCCGCGCTCAACCTCCGCCCCGCCATCACCAGCCTCGGCGCCCTCCTGGAGGAGGTCCTGGACGGGCTCGGGATGAGCGGCAGCCTCGCCGGAGTGCTCACCTCAGTGCCGCCGCTCTGCTTCGCCGTCTTCGGCGTCATGGCGCCCCGGCTCGCCCGCCGCTTCGGGCCGGCCGCGGTGGTCTGCGCGGGCATGGTGGCGATCACCGCCGGTCTGCTCGTACGGCCGTACACGGGAAGCACGGCCGGGTTCGTGGCGGCCAGCGCGCTCGCCCTCATGGGCATAGCGGTCAGCAACGTCCTGATGCCAGTCATCGTCAAGCGCTGGTTCCCGGACCGGGTCGGCTCCATGACCGGTCTGTACTCCATGGCGCTGGCCCTCGGCACCTCCACCGCCGCCGCCGTGACCGTGCCCATGACCAGGACGCTCGGCGGCAGTTGGCAGACCGGGCTCGCCGTCTGGGCGGGCCTGGCCGCGGCGGCCGTACTGCCGTGGCTGCCGCTGGTGCGGGACCGGGGTGCCACTGCCCCGAGCGTGGCCCTGGCCGAGCGGGTGCCCGGGTCCGGGTCCGTGCCTGCGCCGGCGTCCGGGCGGGCGCCCGAGTCCGGGCGGGCGCCCGAGTCCGGGGCCGGACCCGCGTCCGTGCCCGGGGAGCCGGACCGGACCGCGCTGCGGATCACCCGCAGCCGTACCGCCTGGGCGCTCGCCGTCTTCTTCGGCCTCCAGGCCACGGCCGCCTACATCACCATGGGCTGGATGGCGCAGATCTTCCGGGACTCCGGAGTGCCCGCGAGCACGGCCGGACTGCTGCTGGCCGTCACGATGGTGATGGGCGTCCCGCTCGCCTTCGTCATCCCGCGCCTGGCCACCCGGCTGCCCCACCAGGGCCCCATCGTGCTGGCGCTCGGCGCCTGCGGCCTGGCCGGATACGCCGGCCTGTACTTCGCCCCGGCCGGCGGTGCCTGGGCCTGGGCCGTGCTGCTCGGCGTGTCCAACTGCGCCTTCCCGCTGGCCCTGACGATGGTCGGGATGCGGGCCAGGACCGGCGTGGGCGTGGCCCAGCTGTCGGCCTTCGCGCAGAGCACCGGCTATCTGATCTCGATCCCCGGCCCGCTGCTGGTGGGCGTGCTCTACCAGCACAGTGGCGGCTGGGGGCTGCCGATCGCGCTCATGGCGGCACTGATGATCCCGCAGATGGCCGTGGGCGTGCTGGCCGGGCGCGACCGTACGGTGGAGGACGAGGCGGCGCGCTGACCGCACCCCGGCGGCACCCGGCCGGCGGAGGGTGCGAGACTTGCCCCATGCCCGTGCTCGAACCGAATCCGCCGAACGGCCAGAAGAAGATGCTCATGGTCTTCGGCTCGTTCCTCGCCATCTTCGTGGTCATCGCCGTCATCGCGACGATCGCCTCGCCCTGACGCCCTCGACGCCCCTTCCGGGCCCCTCGCGGCCCGTCCGACCTGGCGCGATCCACCGCGACCCGGCTCCGCGGCCGCCCACCGGCTCCCGCGCCGAGCGGCTGGTCAGGGCGTCCATGGTGGTGCCAGCCCCCCTGTCCCCTAGGGGGTAAGGGTCAGGGTCAAGTGGGTGGGCCACCGGATGGGTTGGGGGCCCTGGACTCCGTAACTTCGAGATGTGGCCGCGACCGGCGGGCCACGGACCACGCGGAGACCAGCGGAGGCATCCATGTCGGCCCCCATGCACACCCGGACCCACCCGGCGACGACCGGGCGTGCCGACATCCGGCTGCCCTGGTGGGCGCTCGCCCTGCCGACGCTGGCCTTCATCACCCTGCTCGCGCTGATCCTGAACCCGTCGGACGCCCAGGCGGCGACCGCGGGAGACCCGGTGATCGCCCATCTCCTTGAGCGCGTACGGGAGTTGCTGGCCCGCAACTGACAGAGTGCCCGAAGGGCCGCCGGGCCCCGCCGCGGCACGGAAAGCCGCCGGTGAAGCCGCATGTCAACTCTCTGCGCCCCATGGCGTGTTTCATGCGAAGCTGGATTCCATGAGCGTCGCTGAATTCCGCAGGATTGTTCTCTTCCGGCATGCGAAAGCCGACTGGCCCCAGGTGACCGATCACGAGCGGCCGCTCGCCGACCGGGGCCGCACGGACGCCGCGGTCGCCGGACTCAAGCTCGCCGACTCCGGCATCGCCTTCGACCTGGCCCTGTGCTCCACGGCGGTCCGGACCCGCGAGACCTGGAAGATCGCCGTCTCGGAGTTCGCGCACCGGCCGAAAACCGCCTACGAGGAGCGGATCTACGATGCCTCGCCCGGAGAGCTGATCGCACTGCTCAACGAGACGCCCGACGACGTGCACAACCTGCTCCTGGTCGGTCACAACCCGGGTGTGCAGAACCTCGCCGACATCCTGGCCGGTTCGGCCGAGGGCGACGCCCGGCAGCGGATGAGCGCCCGGGGCTACCCGGCCGCTGCCTTCGCCGTGCTGACCTTCGAGGGGTCCTGGAAGACCCTGGAGCCCGGCGTGGCCACTCTGGTCGACTACTGGGCGCCGAGCGACTGAGCGCTCACCCGCCGCGCACGAGGGGTCCTGCACCGGGTCGGTGGAGGACCCCACGTCGTCGCGTCGCTCGCCGTGGTCACCGCCCCCGGCCGGGCGGGGTCGGTAGAGCGTGGGGTTGGGGAAGAGTGGGGGTTGTGTTGTGTTGATGTGGG